>NZ_JBXWSJ010000132.1:0-1014 GCF_059613365.1 Ruegeria sp. BHSA163 | reverse complement strand
ACACCTTCAAACTGACACGCACCGCCGTTCTTGCCGAGTGGCGCGAACTTGGTGCGCCATAAAGGACAGCGTCACTGGCCTAACAGAGATAAGTTCGAATTCGTCTGACAGGACCATCTGATGACTGGCATTGTGTGCGACGGTCTTCATTGAACCTGCACCGAGCCCAAAGCCACCCCGCCGGCAAAAGCTGCTTTTCGGGGTTTGCTGTCAAGATTGGTTTCAAAGATTCCATGATTATTTTGGTTTAACAGCCGAAAAAGCCTGTTCTAGACAATTTACTTACCTAGACGAGGATCCGTATTGTTTCACATGATCCGAATTTTCCGATTTCTACTGCTCGCACTTCTCTTTCTTATTTTCGCCTATGCAGTTCTTTGGGGCACGCTGGCGCTGTGGTACAAGCTGCCTGGGTCCGAGCTTTTGGTCCTGGGCTTCGCCGCAAGTTTCGCCGCGTTTGGAATTGGCACGCTTGTTGCATTCTTCACATCGATGCGTTGGCGATTTTTTGCGGCGTTTGTAGCCGCTTTAATTGCAGTTAACGTTTGGTGGAATTCACTTGTCCCTCCGTCTGACGGAAATTGGGATCCAGAAGTGGAACGACAAGTAACAGGAATAATCAATGGTGATATCCTGACTCTCCAAAACGTACGGGCCTTCAATTGGCGAACAGAAGGTGATTTTGATAAACGTTGGGTGACGCGAACATATGATCTGTCTCAGATCACAAGCACCGATTTATTCATGTCGTATTGGGCTGGGCCAGAAATGGCGCATTTTATGCTGAGTTTCGGCTTTGCGAACGGGGACTACTTAACTTGGTCCGTCGAAGTTCGTCGTGAAATCGACAGCACGTTTTCTCCTGTCGCAGACTTCTTTAAGGCACATACTATTTCTGTGATCGCCGCCGAAGAACGCGATGTTGTGGGTCTGCGCTCAAACATCCGGAAAGAACGCGTACAACTGTTTAGGGTTGATCGAAATCCAGGTGACACTCGTCTGCTAGAAGCCTTC
>NZ_JBXWSJ010000131.1:0-1086 GCF_059613365.1 Ruegeria sp. BHSA163 | reverse complement strand
TAAAAATTCCAACTAAAATGAGCGCACTGTATCTTTTTCTCGATCAGGGGGAGCCGATGACAACAACGCACACAGGTTATTTGCTGATTGCAGATGTCACCGGCTACACACAATTCCTGACATCTTCGGAAATGGATCATGCCAATCCCATCTTGCAATCTCTGCTGGGAGCATTGCTTGAGCAAGTTGGAGACCCACTGCAATTTTGGAAAACTGAAGGCGACGCCGTTTTGGCCTATTCGACACGACAGGATTTCCCATCAGGAGAGACGTTTCTCACTATCTGCGAAAATCTCTACAACGCCTTTGCGCTCAGGCGACAGGACATAATCGCCAACACGACATGTCCATGCCGTGCTTGCGCCAATGTCGGCAATCTGGATCTCAAAATAATCGTTCATCACGGTCAATTCGATGAAATGCAATTGGGTCCGACCAAAGACATATCCGGGGCCGATGTTATTCTTGTCCACAGGATGACCAAGACTGATGTAACCCAACGTACTGGTATTCGCAGCTATGCCTTGTTCAGCGATGCGGCCGCAAATGCCATGGACGTCGGCGATGTTATGGAGCCTTTTTCGCAGGATTTTGAACATTTCGGCGAAGTCGATATGAAGGTCTATGATTTGGCGAAATCATGGGAAAAGTTACGGGCTAGTCGCGATCGCTATTTCCTCAACGAAGAAGATGGTGTGTGGACGTTCCGATACCATTTTAATGCCCCCATTGCAGTAGTTTGGGAGGCTCTCGTTGCTCCCGAGCACAAGCAAAATTGGATGGACCGGATCAAGACTGTAACAGTCGATAACCCGAATAGACGTCTTGGTCCAGGGTCCGACTATCATTGCGCTCATGAACTAGCGGACTTTTTTTACCGAGTTACAGATTGGGAACCGTTTGACTATTTTTCAACGCGTATTCAAGACCCTGCTCGTCCGGGTATAAGTCTACCTGAGACGTACCACCTGACGGAAACAGAAGGTGGAACTAACCTGCGTTACACGATGGGAGTGGCAACGGATACCGACGGAACTCGTTCGGAAATCTCCGAACAAGAGGCTTCAGCGTTTTTGGCGGATTTCT
>NZ_JBXWSJ010000130.1:0-1270 GCF_059613365.1 Ruegeria sp. BHSA163 | reverse complement strand
GCCGCCGAAGAACGCGATGTTGTGGGTCTGCGCTCAAACATCCGGAAAGAACGCGTACAACTGTTTAGGGTTGATCGAAATCCAGGTGACACTCGTCTGCTAGAAGCCTTCGTGGCAGCTGCAAATGAAGTTGCAGAGAACCCACACTGGTTCAACTCCGTTTTTACGAACTGCTCTCGTTCTGTTGTATTGCTGGCGCGTCATGTCGGAATAAAATTACCAATTGACTTTCGCATAATCGTCAACGGCTATTTCCCAAATTACCTCTACGAAATGGGTGTGCTGAACACCGATTTTTCTATCGAGGATTTGTACCGACTTGGAGATATTACGGAACGTGCCTTAGCAGAGGGGTTAAGCGATAACTATTCAACATCCATAAGGTTAGGAGTGCCAAAGCCTTGAATTGGGTAAAGACCATAGCTTCTTCGGGTAAAGAGCTTCTTTCGACGAGGCGCAAATAAACACACGTGCTTTCGCCGATTTGGAAGTGTAAGGAAGTCAATCCGCAATAATTCTGATTGGAACGCCGGCCAACATACCGCCAAGACTGCCTGCAGGGACATCAGGGTTGAGCTGGCGAGCCTTCAACCCTCTGCCTATGAGCTGCACTAATTCCGGAGATCCAGCAAATTTTGTGTGGCTTCCTGCCGCAGAGTCATCGACTTGGCTAAGGTCGATGACCACAACGCCCAAATCTTTCAATTGGGCCAAATCAGACGACCCAACACGTTCTACGCCGCCCGACAATGTACGAGAAATTCTGAGAATTCGATCATCTTTGGCAACCAACACGAAAATACGAGAGAAGTCCGTTTCTATTTGCCTTAGTTGCGAACGAAATAAATCAATATCTATGTCCGGCGAAGCTAAAACTACTGAACCTAAACGGCCGGTGCGATTAAACCGGCCACTTAAGTCCGCCTGAACGATTCCTTCCATTACCAACAGCGAACCCATGGAATGCGCGAATATATCAACCGTGCGAGCGTTCGTTCTTGCCACGATTTCAAATGTCGGCTTTAGCTTTTCTCTGGCCACCAAAGCGCTGTTCAAATCATAAACGTACTTTGCGGGCTTAGCTCCTGAGGCCCAAGTGAAAAGTATAGGTATACCATTGAAATTTGTGTCCTCTACAAACTGCGCCATGCGAAGCACCGCTTCGCTTGTTGTATTGTTGTATCCGTGAACAAAGAACATAATTGTTCTGTCTACAGGTGCGCGTTTCGAAAGCTCTCGATTTATATCCTTCACAAATGCTGAATCGGTT
>NZ_JBXWSJ010000129.1:0-1437 GCF_059613365.1 Ruegeria sp. BHSA163 | reverse complement strand
TGACCTGTCCTTCAACTGCAAGGGACGCGATGCTCAGGTGGTTCGCCAAAGCGGTGAAAGCCCCTTTGTAACCCGCCTCATCCCGCCAATCGAATACCGCTCCTTCGAACCTTAGTTGATCCCACGAGCCAAGTTCCAGATTTGGAACAATGGCAGCGGGTTTGAGCCTCCCCAACTGAACTGGTCCACCGTTATGTTTAGGAAACGGAGGACCACGAATGGCAAACAAGAGACCGAAGCCTGAAGAGATTGTCTCGAAGTTACGGCAGGTTGAAGTTCTGATGGGTCAAGGCATGTCCCGTCTTGATGCGATCAGACAGATCGGAGTTGTTGAGCAAACCTATTACCGCTGGCGGAAGAAGTACGGTGGAATGGGTGTTGATCAATTGAAGGAACTGAAACGGCTTCAGAAAGAGAACGAGCGGCTGAGACGCGCAGTTTCAGATCTGACGCTGGACAAACTGATCCTGACGGAAGCCACAAAGGGAAACTACTGAGCCCCGCTCGTCGTCGTGCCTGCATCGATCATGTCCGCAGCCAGCTCAGAGTATCTGAGCGACGCGCCTGCCGCGTGCTTGGACAACACCGGTCCACGCAACGGCGCGTCCCACAAGGTCGCGCAGACGAAGACCGGCTGGTGGCCGACATGATCGAGCTGACCCGTCAATACGGCCGATATGGTTATCGCAGGATCGCTGCACTGCTGAGAGAGGCTGGCTGGTCTGTCAGCGATGGGCGGATTGAACGGCTTTGGCGACGAGAGGGGCTGAAAGTGCCAGTGAAACAACCGAAGAAAGGACGGCTCTGGCTGAACGATGGGTCGTGTGTTCGGCTGAGGCCGGAGTATCGCAACCACGTGTGGTCCTATGACTTCGTCCATTGCCGAACCGATGATGGCAAAGCTTTCCGGACGCTGAACATCCTTGATGAGTACAGTCGGGAATGTTTGGCTATCAGGGTCGAGCGGAAGCTGAACTCGACCGATGTAATCGATGTCCTGACAGACCTGTTCATACTTCGCGGCGCGCCGAGTTTCATACGTTCTGACAATGGGCCGGAATTTGTCGCCCAGGCTGTCCGAGACTGGATCGCCGCCGTTGGCGCCAAGACCGCTTACATCGAACCTGGGAGCCCGTGGGAGAACGGATATTGTGAAAGCTTCAATGGCCGGTTCAGGGATGAGCTGCTCAACGGCGAAATCTTCTACAGCCTGCGCGAAGCACAAATCCTGATCGAACAATGGAGGAGACACTACAACACAAAACGCCCCCCCAGTGCACTGGGCTACCGCCCGCCAGCGCCCGAAACCATCATCTCAATGGATCACAGGCCAATGATGCACTAACAATCAACTTGGACCAGTCAGATGAGGCTGCTCACGGCCAACCATGCGCTTTGTCGCGATCAAAACGGTAGAGCAGCAGTCGTTGTTATCGT
>NZ_JBXWSJ010000128.1:0-1582 GCF_059613365.1 Ruegeria sp. BHSA163 | reverse complement strand
ATGAACTGGTTTTCTCTGGCGTTGCCGATTGTTGCCAAGTGTCCTCCCATCTCATTTGCGAACTCGCTTGAAGTAAAAAAATCCTTTCTGGACGACCGCACTGCCAGGTACAGGTGCCCTTCGAAATATCCAAAAACGACTTCGCTGCGACCAAGGATTTTGAGTGCCCTCTGTAACCTTTCCTCCATGGCCTCCGGCATCTCTTCCTGCTTATAAGCGCGAGCGGTGTCGCTCTGGAGCGCCTTGATCGCGGGTACGTCCGGCAGCAAGCGCAAGAATGCAATATCGACTCGGGTTCCCGGATAAAGACCGTTGGCAACCCGAACCGTAGAGATCGCATTGCGGGTTCTGGGACCGAAGGCGCCGTCCACGCTGCCGACGTTCTGCCCCATCATGTTCAATGCTTCTTGCACCAGTTTTCGTTGTTCCAGCGTCAGATCAGCTTCAAGCTTGCCGTCCGGAAAGCTCGCTTTCAGCCAAGGCTCTCTGTTTCGCTTTCTTCGTTTCGCTTCGGCTTCGGATTGCAGCACTTCCAGCTTGTCCTTCGCAAAAGCAACAAGGTAGTGCTCTGAGTGCGCCTCGTATTTTTCCAGGAATTTTTCCCAGGAATAAACTGTTCCGCGGCTTTCAGCCTGGGTATAATCCGAGGCAAGTTCGTTATTTATCTGCGCTGCTGCCATGGCGATTTCAGCCTCCGACATCTGCTTTTTCGGGTCGGGTGGCAGAGGTTCCTTCAGGAAGAGATCAGATCCCGGTAGCGATCCGTATGTGAAAGGCTCTTGATACCCTTCGGTCGCCTGGAACACACTGTCTCGCACTTTACGGAACATCTTGCCCACTTCAAGCCCGGGTTCTTCGAGATGCGTTAGCAAGGCGGAGGCGTAAGGGCTGTTACGACCGTCGCCGTCGAGGGCCAGCGTCCCGCCCCGTGCCGAGTATCCGACAAGAACACCGCCCGGATCAATTCGGGCCAATCCTTGTCCAATGCTGCGCGTAGCACTTGTTCTGATCATGTCAGTCACAAACGGGTTGTTACGGCACGCGTCAACAAGCACGATTTTCAATCCGGGAGATTGGGCGATTGAGTTCACCACAGTATCCAGGCGTATGGCCTCAAAGTCGACATCTATGTCGCTGCGCAGTTCAGCGTTTATCGGGATGAGATAGTTATTGTTTTCGATTTCGATGCCGTGCCCGGCATAATAGATCATGACCTTGTCAGCGGTGCGGGAGGCATCGGCAAAATCACGAAGGGCAAGGCGCATTTCACGGTAATCCAGATTGGTTCCAATTGTGACCTCGAAATCCAGCCTCTTTAGCGCTGCAGCGATGTCCTGGGCATCGTTTTCAGGGTTTGGCAGATTGGCAACGTGATCGTAATCCGAGTTTCCGATAACAAGGGCTACTCGAGTTTCCTCGGCGACAACATCCGAGGCGATGAATACGCAAAAACTCGCAGCCAGCCATGTCGAGACGTATCTAAACAAAACAAATTCCGATCAACAATTAAACTCCACAATATCACAAACTCAGATCTTCAACAAAAACTCGACCAACAATGCACTTCAGATGAGCTTTCTGC
>NZ_JBXWSJ010000127.1:0-1600 GCF_059613365.1 Ruegeria sp. BHSA163 | reverse complement strand
AGGTGACGATGGGGAAAGAACAAAAGAAGGATACTCGAAACCTTGCATTGCCGTGCTGCCTTTCGACAACATGTCCGTTGATCCGGAGCAAGAATACTTTTCCGACGGCCTGACGGAAGACATTATCACTGCACTCTCCAAACACCGCTGGCTTGACGTAATCGCCCGCAACACGACATTCGCCTACAAGGGACAATCCCCCAATGTAACCTCACTAGCTGCAGAATTTGGTGCGACCTATGTTCTGGAGGGCTCCGTACGTAAGGCGGGGAAGCGCATCCGGGTGACTGGCCAATTGATAGACACCAGCACTGGCGCGCACATCTGGGCGGAGCGCTACGATCGAAACTTAGAGGATATTTTTGAACTTCAGGACGAGATCACCCAAACCATTGTTGGTCGAATTGAGCCAGAGATCGGCCTAGCCATCCGGCAGAAGATCGAAAAGGCACCGCGCCCGGATATTAATGCTTGGGACGCTTTTCACTTGGGTGTCGCTAACTTCTACAAGTTTACGAGTGAAGGAAACAATGAGGCACAACGCCTGTTGCTGCGCGCCCGGGAGCTTGACCCTAACTATGCCGAAGCCCACGGCATGTGGGCCTACGCGACCATCCTCGGAATGGTCTATTGGGATACAGAGCCTGATCCCGCGTTGATGGATGAGGCGCTGGCCGCGGCTCGGCAGGCCGTGTCGCTCGATAGTCAGAACGCCTTGCTCTACATGTTGATGGGGCGAGTGCAATTGGCTCGTAAGGAGTATCGCGCTGCACTCGCGGAGAACGAAAAAGCCATTCAGTTGAACCCGACCTTGGCACCTGCATTCTGCGCGCTCGGCGATTCCCTTGCATATGAAGGGCGCTACGAGGAAGCCGAACTGCAGTTCGAAAAAGCGGTAGATATGAGCCCGAACCACCCACAGCTTTGGGCATTTTTGAGCTACGGCTCGCTTAACTTTCTGTTCGACCGTCAATTTGAGAAAGCGCTGGACTGGGCAGAGCGGGCCGCAGACATTCCGAACTGCCAATATTGGGCATTGGCTCACGCAACGGTAGCGCTAGCCTATCTTGATCGGATTGACGAGGCGCGGCAAATGAAAAATCGTCTGCTAAAGGAACGGCCGGACTTCAGTCAAAAATTCGCTGAAAAAAAGCTTTTTTTCTTGAAGCGGGAAGAGCAAATGGCTCTCTACTTGGAAGGGTTAGAGAAAGCCGGCATATCGGATTAGGGTGCTAAAACTTCACTGTGTGTTTGCGCAGGGAGCCGTCAATCAATGGCACTTTCGAGAAGTTGCGCCTAACGCAGATGTTGGGTTCGAACTGGACTTTTAACTTAAAGCCAAAGTCAGTTTGGTCAGCGCAGCAGACGTTCAGATGGTCATGTCAGAAGAACTTGTCTTGAGGCGGGCAGGGTGGTTGGGTAGCTTTTGCCCATGACCAAACCTGCCTCTTTCAAGTACTTTAAGACCAGTCCCGAGATCATCCGTCTTGCGGTGATGCTGTACATCCGATTTCCGCTTTCACTTCGAAATGTTGAAGACCTACTTCACGAACGCGGGATCGATGTCAGCCACGAAACCGTCCGCTACTGGTGGAACAGG
>NZ_JBXWSJ010000126.1:0-1743 GCF_059613365.1 Ruegeria sp. BHSA163 | reverse complement strand
GTTACCGCCGTGGAACCAAAGAGCTTCCTGTTGTGTGGGTTTCCACATGTTGCGCTGTTCTCCTTCCCAAGGACCGGGGTCCTTCGTGGTATCCGATCCTAATCCCCAAACCTTGCCGACTTTATCAGCCATCTCCTGACCCGCCAGATCCGCGATCCAGCCATTCATCGAGTTATAGCCAGTGGCATAGACAATGACATCTGCGTCGAGATGCGTTCCGTCATCTAAGATTACACCAGTTTCGTCGACCTTAACGACCTGTCCCCGCTTTATCTTGATCTCGCCATCGATAATCAGCTGACTGGCGCCGATATCTATGTAATAGCCAGATCCGCGCCTCAGATATTTCATGAATAGACCAGAGTTATCGTCCCCCCAATCGAGCCAGAAACCAGCCTTTTCCAACCCGTCGTAGAACTCCTTGTCCTGTTCTTTCATCGCGGCATACGCCGGAATTTGGAATTCATGCAGTATCGCATAGGGCAGTGACGCAAAGATCAGATCGGCTTTTTCTGTTGTGACACCAGCCTCTACGGCCCGTTCAGAATAGAGATCGCCAAGTCCGATTTCCATCAAAGTATCGGAACGCACAATGTGTGTGGAAGACCTTTGAACCATGGTGACATCAACATCGTTCTCCCACATGGCGGCGGCGATATCGTGCGCGGAGTTGTTCGAACCCACTATAACCGCCCTTTTGCCTTTGTACTTGTCCGGACCTGGATGCTGTGAGGAGTGATGCTGATCGCCCTTGAACTTATCCATCCCGGGAAAGTCAGGCATATTGGCTTTTCCGGACATGCCAGTCGCCATAATAAGCTGCTTGGGTTTTAGCACCAGTTCTTTGCCATCACGGTCCACCACGACTGTCCACTCTTTGGTTTTCTCATCAAAGCTGGCAGATTTGGCGGTCGTGCGTGTCCAATAGTTCAGTTCCATCACCTTGGTGTACATTTCCAGCCAATCACCGATTTTGTCTTTGGGCGAAAAGATTGGCCAATTTTCCGGGAACTTTATGTAAGGTAGATGGTCATACCAAACTGGATCGTGCAGGCAGAGCGACTTGTAGCGTTTGCGCCAGCTGTCCCCCGGGCGATCGTTACGCTCGACAATAATTGTGGGCACGCCTAGTTGGCGCAGTCTGGCACCCAATGCTATCCCGCCCTGACCGCCGCCGATAATCAGGCAATAAGGTTGGGTTTCATGGCCAAGCTCGGCCTCCTCTTTCTCTCGCTCTTCTTTCCATGTGGTGCGGTGCTTGCCGGCGCCATGTTTCGCTCCGAGTGGGCGCTGAAATCCCTTTGGTTCTTCGTGTCCCTTGAGCTCGACCATCGTGGTTAGGAGTGTCCAGATCAGACCGTCCTTCAGACGCAATAGGCCATAGCCACGGGCCATTTCAGTTTCGAATTCTATCCAGGCGGTCGTTACGCCATCGGCTTCAGTCGGCGTCTCGCCTTCGGCTACCTTCCAACCCGTCGGCTTTATGGTTGCCAGTTGGTGGCGCAACATATCGGCCACCTGATCTTTTCCTTCGACGGTTTTGATGTTCCAAGTAAAGGAGACTAGATCACGCCAATAGCAATCATCCTGAAACATCTGAGTAGCGGCTTCAATGTCTTCGTTCTTTAGGGCTGTACCAAAAGAATCGAGAAATGCCTGTGTTTGACCCGTCAATGTCGTATCGAGCATAATTTTCCTCCCTCGTTTCATCCTAATTCGAACACTCTAGGAGAACCGCACCAT
>NZ_JBXWSJ010000125.1:0-1826 GCF_059613365.1 Ruegeria sp. BHSA163 | reverse complement strand
CAGGTCTTCGACATTCCGCAACGAAAGTGGAAACCTGATGTACAACATCACCGCAAGGCGGATGATCTCGGGACTCGTTTTGAAATACTTGAAAGAGGCAGGTTTGGTCATGTCCGAAGGCTACGAAACCTCCCTGCCCCGCTCAAGCAAAGTTAATCTGACATGACCGCACGCCACCCGAAATGGCCAGCCTGTCATTGTTGATGCAGAAAAACTGATGCTGGCGACTGGGCGTGTGCCAAACACCGGATCGCTGGCGCTTGATGTTGCCGGGATAGCAACGGATGCGCGGGGTGGGATTGTGGTTGACCCTGCGATGACCAGTTCCCGAGAAGGCGTCTATGCGGCGGGCGATGTGACCGGCAATGACCAGTTTGTTTATATGGCGGCCTATGGGGCGAAGTTGGCGGCAAAGAATGCTATGAACGGCAACTCCCTGAGTTACGACAACAGCGTCATGCCGTCTGTGGTTTTCTCTGACCCCCAAATCGCCAGCGTTGGGGTGACGGAGGCGCAGGCCGCTGCTCAGGGCCATAAGGTCATCACTTCTGTATTGGGACTTGAGCATGTCCCGCGCGCACTTGCGGCGCGCGACACCCGTGGTGTTATCAAGCTGGTGGCGGATAAGCAGACCAAAAAACTGCTGGGTGCTCACATCATCGCACCTGAAGGAGCGGATACGATCCAGACCGCTGCAATGGCTCTGAAAATGGGCATGACCTATGATGACCTGGGCGACATGATCTTCCCCTACCTTACGACAGTCGAGGGCCTGAAGCTGGCAGCGCAGACGTTCGAAAAGGATGTAGCGAAACTGTCTTGCTGTGCCGGATAATGGCTACTCTTGATCGCAGCCCCTATCTGGACTGGTCAGACGTGACTGATCCTGTCGCGGATAATGCGCTGCGATCCCTTTTGACAGTAGATCGGATGCGTGAACGGTGGTTCGGCCTATCGGAAGAAACACGTTCCATTCATAGTTTAATTCTTGAGAGTTTTGTCCAACGCGCTAGACCACCAACGCCCCACGACCTGTCAGTGGTGGGATTACCAGAGTTCCAGGTCAAGGAAGTGTTGGAGGAACTGGATCGTCGCGACCTGATAGTGTTTCGGCACGGCGCAATCAAATCTGCCTATCCATTTTCGGCGAGCGAGACGCGACACTCTGTAGAAGCTGATGCAGTAAAAAATTGGACAGTTTGTGCAATTGACGCGCTCGGAACTGCGGCGATGCTTAGAAAAGCTGCAACGGTTCGGTCAAGCTGCCCCATCTGTAGCAAGAAGCTGCAAATCCGCATGACCAAAGACGGACTGTCTGCCTACGAGATCACCCCTTCGCGCGTGGTTGTTTGGGCGGGTGTCGCAGAAACAGACGGATGAGCTGCCGAAACGCAGTGCCGGTCCATGCTGGCCTTTTGTTCAAAGGATCATCTCGAAGAGTGGAAACCCGAGAGTACAGCGGGATTTCGACTTTCACCGAGACAAGCAATTCAAGTCGGGGCTGCCATTTTCAAACCGTTTTTGTGAAAGATAACTTAGCCAGATGTTGCAGTTAGTCGGTTTGCCATGAGCCGCAATTCTACATCTTTCGGCAGGCCGGAGATGATGTCTGATATGTTAGCAAACTACGCGAAGCCGACATTCGCTGCGTAGCAGATTATGGCAGGTCTGGGCTCAAAGCGGACCTTCGCTGCACCCGGCATGAGCGACCGCTTTGCAGATGGGGTGGATGGCTCCTGCTCCATCGGCGTCGCGATGCGCCATAGTGCAGGTGTCGTTATCTGCGAGAGAGGAGTCACCCCATGCAAGTTACCACGATCGGCCTT
>NZ_JBXWSJ010000124.1:0-1854 GCF_059613365.1 Ruegeria sp. BHSA163 | reverse complement strand
AGTTGGCTGCGCAGGCCGATTCAAATCAGCATGTCGTTCTGGTTCCCGCCTTCACCGGCCTCGGGGCTCCGTATTGGAAACCGGACTGCCGCGGCGCCATGTTCGGTCTGACCCGAAATTCTGGCCGGCCCGAAATCGCTCGCGCGACGCTGGAGAGTATTGCATTTCAGACTCGGGACCTATGGCATGCCATGCAAGGTGATTGGGGAGATGATGCCAATGTCGTATTGCGCGTTGACGGGGGCATGAGCGCATCGAATTGGGCGATGCAGGGGTTGTCCGATATTCTTGGTGCTCCGGTCGACCGCCCGGTTATGCAAGAGACTACAGCTTTGGGCGCAGCTTGGCTGGCTGGTTCGAAGGCAGGTGTTTACCCGGATAGGGACGGCTTTTCCGACGCTTGGTCGCTTGATCGGCGCTTCGAGCCCGAAATGGCTCGGGACGATTGCGAAGCTGCGTACACGAGGTGGCAACGAGCTGTTTCCGCTACAATGGCATTTTGAGGTTTCCGGGGGGATCGACAGACCGAACCTTCAAAAGGTTCAAAAACTGTGGGATCACACTGTAATTTCGAAAATTCTAATCTGTATGTTTGTACGCCTTGATTAATACCACCCTGTGCCTAACATGGATGCGGAAACGGGGGGTTAAATGCTTGCAGCCATCGTCTTTTATCTCAGCTTGTTAATCTCTCTGGGAATTGGTTTCCTGTATTTTCGAGATTTAGGTGACGTCAGCCAAATGGTTCTCAAAGTCAAACGTGAGAACATGGTCCGCTTTATCCGAAACGAATACCGCCTGATCGTCGTGGCATCAGGCTGTCTTGTGCTGATGACTGTGACGCACTTTGGCTTTGGGTCGGGGCCAGGCTGGATTTATTGGATAGGCCTTATTTTGGGTCTGTTTCTGATCGGGTTTCCTTACGTCTGGGTGCATGTCGGTTTACGCAATCAAAAATCCAGTGCCCAATACTTCGATATTGATGAAGCTCGGGAATTTGTGAGTCCAAGCAGCCCCGTGCTGGTCAATGAAAACGAAGGAGTTGCCCGCGCCCATCCCGACGCGCAGTTGATGCGACCGCATCTTGCGGGAAATGAAGAAGGGCTGGGCGGCAGGAACGTTGTAATGACCTACTGCGCCATGGCCAATCTTGGGATCGGCTATACACCCGAAGTCGAAGGAAAAGCTTTGGATCTCGAGGTTGTTGCACAGCATGGCAACAATTTGATTTTACGCGACAACAATACAGGAGAGCCGATCCAACAAATTTACGGTTTTCGCGAGGCAGACAGCTCTAAAACCGACTCGGGCGCGGTCTGTCCTCTTAAACCATCGCTTGCCATGAAACCCTGGCCAACATTCCGAATGACGTTTCGCGGATTTCAAAAGGCTTATCCGGACGGTACTGTGTTTCTCAACAAACCCTCCAGCAATCCGTTATTGTTCCTTTTTGATAGCGCCATGGAGATGCTGTTTGCGGCGTCAATCGGTAAACACCACCGCGAAGCTGCCCCCGTAATGGATAATATGAGTCACTTTGATGATCGGCTGGACAACAAGACCTATGTTTGGGGTGTAGATATCGATGGCGATGCCGTTTGCTGGACCGACGATTTTGTTGTCGAACAGGGCAATTTGGTTAACACGCAAGTTGGGGGCCGCCCAATCGTTATTGCTTGGCACCCCAGATACGAAAGCCTTGGGTTCTGGTATAATACGACGGGTGCACCAGTTACCGAGATAGATTTCTTCGGCAATACGCCAAATGGCAAATTGGAACGCGTCGAGGCGTTGAAACCTGGAATGTTTTGGCATGTCTGGGTGGAGTTCTATCCCCATACAGACATCAATCGC
>NZ_JBXWSJ010000123.1:0-1872 GCF_059613365.1 Ruegeria sp. BHSA163 | reverse complement strand
CATTCGAGTAAGGAGAGAGTTGCGCCGAAACAGATACTGCGACTTTGCTTTTCCCGCTCCACGGTCTACTTGGCGGCCGTTCATTGCGCAAATACGTTGCGCATTTCGGCGAACTTATACTTTGCGCGCAAACCGGTTGCTCAGGCAACTTCGACGAACGTCAGCATGGAGTCCAATCCACGTAGTGCTCCCCCGTGTTCGAACGTTAGAAATCAGGCGAACAAGCCACACTCCAGCAGCGTGCCTTGTGCGGGCTCCAAACCCAAGCAGTACTTTCGAAAATATGATAATGTGGTTAGTAACGTCGAGGAGAGGTTTCAACCTGCGATATCACTCAGGGCTGAAACTGCAGGTCTCGACTGGTTAAGATCCGAGGGAGACCAAAACATGACCGCTCCATCATGGGTGCTCAAAGGCATTGAATACGGCAATTGCAATTGCGACTATGGCTGTCCTTGCCAATTCAACGGACGACCGTCTTCAGCCGACGGAAGCTGTCGCTACGCCACCTTCACTCAAATTGATGAGGGACGCTATGGTGACGTGAATCTCGACGGGCTGCGCTTCGCTTGGATTGGTGGCTGGCCGGGGCCAGTGCACGAAGGTGGCGGGGAGATCCTAACCATTATCGATGCCCGCGCTGACGATCGCCAGCGTAATGCGCTGCAGCGCATCGTATTGAACGAGGACACGGAAGAATTGAAAACCCATTACGCAGTTTTCTGTGCCAAGTGCACGACTATCTATGAGCCGATATATGCTCCGATCGAGATGGAAGTCGAAATGGAGACCCGCGTCGCTCGTGCGGAGGTGCCGGGAATCGTGGTTTCGGATGTGGAGCCGGTGCGCAATCCGGTTACCGGCAAGGAGCGCCGCGCACAGATCGTCCTACCGGAAGGGTTCGCGTCGACCTTGATGGAGACCGCAAGCGGAACCGTGAAGGCGACCGATAGAGTTAAACTTGACTTCACCAATACCTTCGCAGGCATTGCGCGTCTTCACATGACCGACCAGGGTATCGTGCGTCATCAATGATGTACTGGTGCCCGTTCGTCCTGATCGCCAGTTCCCGGCGAAATCCACCTTCAGATCCACAGCAACGACTGTCGCCACTTGGCGACGGCCGTTGCAAACTTCTTCTTAAATTACGCCAAAGGGTGCAAAAAGAGTTTTGCCCGCGCCGATGGAGCCCAAATGCCTACCAATTCTTGGCGTCGCGAGGGACAGCGGAGGTTTTCCGATGAGCCGCCGTCTTGCTGCCATTCTAGCTGCCGATGTTGTTGGCTATTCCAGGCTTATGGAGGTCGATGAACAAGGCACACTGGCAGCCCTACGCAAATCTTGGAGCGTTATTGAGAGCCTAATTGCGGAGAACCACGGTCGGATATTTGGTAGTGCTGGGGACGGCCTCATTGCGGAATTTGCCAGCCCGGTTCAGGCTACCCGCTGTGCCATAGCCGTGCAGACCCACTTCGCCATCGACGGTAGAGAGATGACTGAACCGCAGTTGAAATTCCGGATTGGCATAAATCTAGGGGATGTTTCGACGGAAGGCGACAACCTGCTGGGCAATGGGGTCAACATCGCCGCTCGCCTGGAGCAGATTGCTGAGCCAGGCGGTGTCTGCTTGTCGAGCACAGTATATGATCATTTAATGGGTATTCTTGACCTGCCGCTGGAGGATATGGGCGAACAGCAACTTAAAAACATCTCACGGCCGGTGCGGACATGGCGTTGGTCCCCCGCCGTGGCTAACGTTTCAGGTGACGATGGGGAAAGAACAAAAGAAGGATACTCGAAACCTTGCATTGCCGTGCTGCCTTTCGACAACATGTCCGTTGATCCGGAGCAAGAATACTTTTCCGACGGCCT
>NZ_JBXWSJ010000122.1:0-1906 GCF_059613365.1 Ruegeria sp. BHSA163 | reverse complement strand
CATGCGGTTCGTGGCTGTGAAGTCACCGGAGCAACAAGCAGTCTTGGCCCTGCACCGTGTACGGGACCTGATTGTGCGCCAGCGGACCCAGATCGTGAACATGCTTCGCGGTGTCCTGGCCGAGTTTGGGATTGTTGTTCGAGAGGGCGCCGGTCACGCCATCGCCTTTGCCAAGCTGTGCCTGGAAGGAACAGAGGACGATCTTCCCGACCTCGCAAAAGATGTCGTGAGCAACCTCAGCCACCAACTCGTGGCTCTACATCGCCGGGTGCTCTGGTACGATTGCCAGTTGAAACGGGCTGCATCCCTTGATGCGCGCGTCGCCCGCCTGCGGACGATCCCCGGTGTCGGACCGATCACCGCCTCCGCCATCGTCGCCTCGATCGGGGACGGGTGTCAGTTCTCAAACGGACGCAGCTTTGCGGCCTGGCACCCATACCCCCTGCCCCGTTCAAGCAAAGTTCTTCTGACAAGACCGCCGTTAGCAGCCACGCTGTTGGCTGGTTGGGCGATTAATGGCCGTCGCATCTCGATAGTCGGCTTGATACGGATCAATGTTCAGATAATTCGGAAAAATTACACTGCGATCGATAGCATTGAATGAAAGGTGCAGCATGACAAATTTATCCAGTGCCAAAAGATCGGTGACTTCCAAGCCCGGATCATCAGTGCACGCATCCAAAAACGTGGCCGAACTTGGGGCAGGATCAAATTTGGCAACCGTCGATAAAGTGACTGATCTGCGCAAATGCTTTGAAAATGGTGAGTTCCCCTATAACGACAAGTTGAGGCGGCGTAGCTACGAGGCGCAGAAAGCCAAGTTGCAGGCGGAATTGCTGAAGGTCCAACTTTGGGCGCAGGAGACTGGCGAGAAATTCGTGCTGATCTTCGAGGGTCGCGATGCTGCTGGCAAGGGCGGCACGATCAAGCGGTTCACCGAGCACCTCAATCCGCGGCATGCCCGTGTGGTGGCTCTAAACAAGCCTACTTGGGAGGAGAAGGGGCAGTGGTTCTTTCAGCGGTACATCGCGCATCTGCCTACCGTAGGCGAAATGGTGTTCTATGACCGCTCTTGGTACAACCGTGCGGGTGTGGAGCGGGTTATGGGCTTCTGCGCGCCATGGGAATACCTTGAATTCATGCGCCAGACCCCTGAACTGGAGAGAATGCTGGTGCGTTCGGGAATTCGGCTCTACAAGTTCTGGTTCTCGGTCACGCGAGACGAACAGCGCCGCCGCTTCGACAGCCGGGCGACCGATCCGCTGAAGCAGTGGAAGCTGAGCCCAATCGACAAGCAGAGCTTGGACAAGTGGGAGGACTACACTGAGGCTAAGGAAGCGATGTTCTTTTACACGGACACAGCCGATGCGCCCTGGACCGTGGTGAAGTCGAATGACAAGAAACGTGCACGGCTAGCCTGCATGCAGCACTTCCTTCACTCGCTGGACTACCAAGGCAAGGATTTGAAGATCGCACATGCGCCTGACCCGCTTATTGTCTCAACAGCCCAGCATGTATTGCACGGCACCGACCATATTCTGGGAAAGTCGCTGCACCCGGACGTGCGCAAAAGCTGAACTGCTGAAGGGACTGAGAGTCGAACGCGCCAAACGGTTTGGACGTGTACCAGTTTTCACCCAATGCGGCCGTTGTTTTTGTTAGCAGCGAACTCCCGCTTAGTGCTCTTGCGTGTTTGAGGCAGCTGCCAGCTACCTCATGTCCTACGACTAGAAACCTTCTGTTGGGGCGAGAGCTTCCAGAAAGGCGGCGTGCTCGGCTCAACACGTGTGCAATGTGCGCGAAGCAATGGTTGGGTGAATTCCGCTCAATGTCTTCATTGCGGACAAACCCACCGTTCGGTGCTCAAACAGAATTGACGGCTAAGAATGCTTAAACTAGGCGCTCA
>NZ_JBXWSJ010000121.1:0-2041 GCF_059613365.1 Ruegeria sp. BHSA163 | reverse complement strand
GTAACCAGTTGCGTTTGGTCATCGAATTTTCTCCCATCCAGTTTAATAGGACGGGCAGTTTAGCGGGCGTCGGCAAACGCGGTATGATTTAAGTCAAACCAGCTAGATTAAGCGGCCACACAAAACTATTCTGGCAGTCCGGCGGAACTGAGCGCTGTCCTTAGTCGCTCGGCAGTACTCGTGTCTCTATAGGGTGCAATGTAGATGAGGCTGGACAGCGTAAGATCCGGTTGAAGTGCCAAGGCTTCTTGAACCTCCCAATTCGCCTCCTCCATGTCTCCAAGTTCTGAATATGCCGCTGCAAGGAATAATCTGTTTCTGAGTGCTTCCGGATTTCTTTCGGTCGCCTCCAGGTTGTACCTAATCGATTCTTGGTAGTTGCCGAGGCTAAAGTGTACTTCCGCGATAGCGTTGAGGTAAGGAAATGGTGCGCGCGGGTTGAGAAGCAAAGCGTATTTGAAACCTTCCAATGCTTTCTCGGGTTCGCCCGCATAATGCCTGTTCCACGAACGCATGGCATAGGCATCTGCGTAATTCGGGTCCAATTCAATCGCACGCGCAAACGCTTCCTCGGCGGCCTCGAACTCTCGTCTGAACATTTGGACGAGGCCGAGCGTGGATTGTACCGCCGGCAGGTCAGGATCGTTGTTTTGCGCCTCAACTGCCAGTGACAGCGCACGATCTAGCATCAGCTCGTTGTTTTGCAGCATATCGCCGCTGCGATTGGTGTAACTGGTGGCCAAAAGTGCCCTGGCAAGAGCAAATTCCGGATCTATTTGTAGTGCTTGGCGCAAATATTGCTGTGCTTCGAGTCGACCAGTAGAATTGAATCTGAAGATTGCCTCCCATGCACGTAAATAAAGGTCGTATGCTTCGAGGCTTGAAGTATAGCGCTTGGAGAGCTGTCGCCTTTCATCTTCGGTCAACTGTATCTCTAAGGCTTCGATAATATCTGCAGCGGTATTGTCCTGGAGCTCAAAAAGATTTTCCAGTTCTCCGTCATATCGATCAGCCCAAAGTTGCAAACCTGTATGCGCATCCGTCAGGCTGACATTTATCCTTACCGTTGGACCCGACCTTTGGATGCTTCCTTCGACAACATATCGAACACCTAACGCCTTTCCGACCGACTTAGGATCTGTCGATTCACCGCGGTCTCGGAACGAAAAGCTGGTGTTGCGTGCAATGACCAGCAAATCGCCAACATGACTGAGATCCGTAATCAGATTGTTTGTCATGCCGTCAGAAAAATATCGTTGGCCTGGGTCGCCGGACAGGTTGTCAAACGGCATTACGATAACCGACGGTTTCTCAAGTGCTGACTGCATTGCGGTCACATCGGAAGACTCGGGCATTTCCTCTAGTTTCGTCTTTTCCAAAAAATATATTGCAAGAAGCGCAACAACGACCGCCAGTCCGATCAGAGCGCTTACTTTTCGAAAGAAGTTTCGATTGGGAGCCCGTTTCTTCCCAGTCGCGTGCAAGAAATATTCAACGTCGGAGTTTCGCTTTGCGTGGAAAATACGAATGGGTTTTGGAATGTTTTTTACTTCAACCTCTCCGACATCCTCAAAAGATATTTCCTTGGCGCCCTGCAAGTGTTCTTTCACTACTGCGGTCACTGCTATGCCACCTGGCTCTGCCAACGCTTCTACGCGCGCAGCGACGTTAACTCCGTTCCCATAAATGTCGTCGGCATCGACTATGACCTCACCCAGATTTAGGCCAATTCTCAAAAAAAATGGTGTCGTTTCCTGACTATCTTTTTGCACTTCCATCAACTGTTCTTGGATTTCCAGCGCACAGAGCATGGCTTCGGTCACACTTGAGAACTCAACCAGCAATCCGTCGCCAATGTTTTTTACGATTCTCCCAACGTGATAGGAAATTACCGGTTCCAACAGGTTGGAACGAACTTTCAAAAGACGGTTGAGCGTGCCCTCCTCATCATTGGCCATATGCTGGGAGTAATCTACTACGTCCAGCATCATTATCGCGGCCAACCGCCTCTGAGGGTGCTCATTCATACAGTTTGACTTTC
>NZ_JBXWSJ010000120.1:0-2280 GCF_059613365.1 Ruegeria sp. BHSA163 | reverse complement strand
ATGCGCAGCGGTTGTCCAACACCGTGGCTATCGGTTTTGCCGGAGAGTTTGGTGCCGGAAAATCCAGTTTAGCCAATATGCTGGCAGGAGCTGACATTTTGCCCACCGGTCCGCAGCAACAGAAACTGCCTCTTGTGATTGTTGCTTTTGCTGAAGAACCCGAAACTAGTGTTGGTTGGTGGGGCAAGGAACCTAAAGTTTATTCTGGCGTAACATTGGAAAAAGCGGCCGCTGACAATCCGGATTTTATTTCGATCGGTCTTAACACCCCTGCTCTGCGGGATATTTCGCTTTTCGACCTGCCTGGTTCAGATGCTCTTGACGAGTCATATAAGCAAACTTTGGCTCTGCTGGATTATGTGGATTGCGCCATCTGGTGCACCAATGGCACGAGCGCGTGGCGGGAAACTGAACGCCACCTTTGGCGGCAAGTGCCGAAAAAGCTGCGCGAGAGCAGTTTGTTGGCCGTGACACATGCCGATCTTTTACCCGACGACGAAGCGCGTGATCGCGTTTTGCGGAGATTGGAAAAGGAAAATAGTGATATGTTCCAGGCGGTTGTTCCAATTGGTACGCCGCTGGCTGTAAAAGCCATGTCCCAGGAACCTGAACCTGATTTCAGACTTTGGGAATCTTGTGGCGGCTCAAAACTCGCTGAAGTAATCTTGCGGGTGGCTTCCGAATATCGTCAGAGCGATCTGCTGTCCGCTCGTAACGATCTGAAAGACCACTTTGATCCCTTCCTTGCGAGTATCGAGGCTCCAGTTACAGTTGAGCATGATACATCGGGAGCAGATGGACAAGATGTTCACACCAGTCTTAGCGTGTCGCTGCCTCCGCTGAACAACCCGATCCTAGAGGATTGGTTGGTCGCAATTGCCGGGATCTGCAACGAACTTCGTGAGAATGCGGACATTGAGCCCTCGACTTTTCTACAAAGCTGTCAGGAAATTGTCGAAGATTTTGCTGAGCGTTTGGATTCGGGCACGGAAATTGATGCTAGTGCGGACTGGGTTCCAGGTGAATTTGAAAAAGCGACGGACCTTTTGATGCTATTGCAATTTGAGAGCGGCGATGCACCGTTAAGAGATGCAGTCGGTATCCTTGCACAACTCAGCGATAATCTGGCTTGGGCTGGAAGTACGGTAGCTTCCGCCCCTACTAAAACCGGGACGTGATACGTTCACGCTTAAATTGAGTGTCTGGATCGCGGTTTGGCGTGTTCAGAATCACGCTGCAATTGTTTCGAATTTGTAGACCAATCGTCAAAATTCGCTGTATATGCTCGTATTTTTTTAAAGGAAAAACACTATATATAGAATATTGTCTGCCCACAGTCTATATATAGTATTTGATGAAATTTGATCCATAGTGAAGCCATCAGGCGGCCCCATTAAAGTCAAATTTGAAACGTCTAACCGTTCACAAGTGTACTGCGGTTGTGTCTGGTTGTGAGTTTGCGGGCGATAAGTCCGATTGTTTTTACCGCAAAGTGAATGGAATGGGCGGGAAGAAATGAGCCACAACCAGGCTGTTGGTGCGACGCACGACGAACCTCAGATAGAAGGCCTCCAACCAGGGGCAAAGTTGCTGCGCGGTCAGTATGAGATTCTTCGTTTTCTCAGCAATGGCGGTTTTGGTATCACCTATCTGGCCCGCGATAGCCTTGAGCGCGATGTGGTCATCAAGGAGTGTTACCCCAGCGCCCTGTGTCGTAGAAATGGAGATTTCGTCGAGGCGGTAAACCCGGGGCTCAACGAAGATCTTAGGGCAATCATCGACCTGTTTATTCTTGAAGCCAGGAACCATGCCCGTCTTGTACATCCAAATATCGTCGACGTTCATCAAGTGTTCGAGGACAACAATACCGCTTACATCGCGATGGATTTTGTCCGTGGTTGCGACCTTCTGGAATATGTTGAGAACGCCGAAAACAGAGGTGATCCGGAGTTTATTGTTCAGGTCACAGAGAAGATGCTGTCCGCAGTGTCCTTCATACACCAAAGCGGAATGTTGCATCGCGACATTTCGCCAGACAATATTCTGATCAACGAGAATGGTGAACCTATTCTGATTGATTTTGGTGCGGCACGCGAGCAAGCAGCGCACAAATCGACTGCTTTGTTGACGTTGCGGGTAATAAAGGACGGCTACTCGCCGCACGAATTCTATGTTCGGGGCGCGGAACAAAGTCCCAGTAGTGATCTATATGTCTTGGCCGCAACCCTGTATCACGCCATAACCGGCGAACGTCCAATCGACGGTCAAACCCGCCTGAAC
>NZ_JBXWSJ010000119.1:0-2733 GCF_059613365.1 Ruegeria sp. BHSA163 | reverse complement strand
AAGACTGCGGCCGCCGCTTCGCGCCCGGCACGCAACTCATCCGCCCCGGTTCCGATTAAAGAAATGTCTTCACCGTCGTCGAAGATAGCCATAAGCCTATCGGGGTCTTTTCTATTCCCTGACATCACGTTTGGAGGCGCCCTTCTTTAAATCCAAGTCAACGTTATTGTAAGTATCAGAATGTGTTAGTTAAGCCAATTTCAACTATGGTTTCATCATAGCTAAATGCTGCGATTCCGCTGTTTACTCTTTTGTAGTTGGCTTCGAAAAATGGTATCACCCCGTTCCCGATAATTATGTCGCGCTTCTCGATCCTAATGCGCGCACCATACTGATTTTCGTCTGGATCACCCACAAAGAGCGGATTGCTTTCCGAAAACGACTTTTTTGCAATGTAGACTTGCGGCTCTATGACTAGTCCGGCGCCCAAGTCAAATGACCCAAATGCTTCCAGACCTACAAGCCGGTAGGTGTCTATATCGCGATCTGTGGATTGACTTTCAGCAAAAACAGCCGTTCCGATCGTGCTTTTGCCCCCAAAAGAGCGACGCGCTCCAAATCTTGCGTTTAAGGAGCTACCGCTAAATGTATCATCAATCTTGTTTTCCAGCTTGAAACCAGAAATTGATCCAAAAAGTGAAAATGCATTTAAGTTCCTTGTCTCAAAACCTGCTTCCAAACCCAACCTATCTTCAAAGTGCTCATCCGCGATGTAACGAGTTGAAATTACAGGGCTTACGACGAGCGTTGTTTGCGGGAAAACAAAACGTGCTCCGCCGCGCAGACCGATAGTTATATCACGGAAGGCCTTTTCATCAGACAGGTCTCCAAATGAGAACACCTCGCCGAAGCCTATAACGGCGCGACGATCAGCGGTCGAATAGCCGTTTAAACCTTTGCGCCACAATGCTGAAATGGAATACCCAACTCCATAGGTAGAATCGCTGGGTCGGTTCAGAGTAGCCGGAACCGTAAAACCGAAAAAATCCAGATCGATTTCGTCGGTGTCGTAATTTCGCGTTGATCCGAGTCTTTTGAGGCCAAACTGAAAATTCAGTTCAAATCCACGCCGTGCGTCTATTTCGGCGATGAAAACCAATACCCTTTGACGAACAGGTTCTGGAATGTCGCCTGAAAGAACCTTAAAGAACTCAGATCGTGATCGACGCCATTGTTCGCTGAGGAAATAAGCCAGCGCCAATTCCAGACGTACGCGTGTCAGGTTTGGGTCTTCGGCCAGGATGCCTTGGTAAATGGCGATAGCTGTATTGTAGTCACCACTTCGAGTGGCAGAGAGCCCTGCTTGAAACTGGGCTTCAATTGCTGCCTGCTCAGTCGCCGATGCATCTACTTCGCAAGCGACAGCAACAAAAAATGCAATAGTACACGCAGCAAACCAGAAAAACTTCATTGCGGTTTCAAGACGGTATCGAATTAATTGACGAACTGATTGGCTCCCTTCGCGTATTAGCTCGATCAGTTGAGCCATTTTCGATTTTTCAATGCAATTAAGTTAGCCGCATCTATTTTTTACCTATCTGCCTGCTCGGCTGGCACTATACTCAGTTTCCTCCGAACGCTCCCATATGCCAAACGTCACCAGGGCCAGTGGTTGCGAAAGTACCTCCGACTTCGTTAGCTGAAGGTCCATAAAACTGTCCCTGTGCCGTACCGGCGGTACCTGCTCCCGACACCAAGGCAGTAAACTCTGACCCATTAACCGAACCTGAGCCACTAAAGTCCAATTCTGGTGCATTAGTTGTAGTTGCAGTGTTCAAGTTCACCGCTGACGTATCCGAACTACCGATTGTTGCTGTATTAAAATCAGTTGTTACGGTAACGGACGACACCGTTTGGTAAGGCTGACCATCTGAAAGACGGGCTACACCCAATCCTACACCTCTATACGTAGCTGTAGCTCCAACCGGAATGTTCGAAGCTTCTGTTTTCAAACCGTAACTTCCGGCACCCGCAGTCCCTGAGCCGGTGCCAGCTCCGGTAACCCAAGCGCCGTATGTCTGGTATTCGTAACCGGCTCTTTCTGGGTCTACATAAGTTGCTAAGTCTTGACCGTCGGCTGTTACAAAAGAGGTCACTAAAGGAGTATCTACCCTTGTGTCGCCGTTCCTAGTGTCAAATGAAACGGACGATCCTGATGCAGCCGAAGACAATGCTACCACAACACCGTTCCTCGTCGTTACGAGTGTGGTACTTGGCGACGGACCTGTTTGATCCTCAATTGTCACTCCACCCGTCGAAGGATCGGCGACATACCTTGCTGTTACCGCTTCCCCGTCTATCTCGACGGTTCCGTTTTCAGGTACGTTAGAGAATCCCGAAAACGGTATTACCGCTGGTTCCGAAGAACTATCGCTGTCCCCACATGCAGCTAATGTAGTGCATACAAGTCCTGTAGCCATAGCGCGAAGTTTTAACGGTCTGGGCATCCATTCCTCCCCAAAAGCTTCGATTTGCGCTTAACTCTGCAACCAATTCTTAAGACATCACTGATTTAAATCAACTGACTAGAATTGTCTCTTTTTGCGCATTAGACCCAAGTGTGCCCTCAATTACTCGTGTGATCAGCGTTTTCAGTCCTTTCGCCGCAAACGGCATGAGCGTCCGCTATGCAGATGGGGTGGATGGCTCCTGCTCCATCGGCGTCGCGATGCGCCATAGTGCAGGTGTCGTTATCTGCGAGAGAGGAGTCACCCCATGCAAGTTACCACGATC
>NZ_JBXWSJ010000118.1:0-2835 GCF_059613365.1 Ruegeria sp. BHSA163 | reverse complement strand
TGCAAAGCAGGAAAGGATCCGACACAACTTCGATGCCATCAACTTTCGTAAATGCGTCATCTTCCAAACCGCAGTGTATTACTTTTATTTTTTCCCAGTCGTCTGGCGAGACATGCCGCATCAACTGGCTTCGACCGAATGCGCTGATAGCGACTGCGAATTGTGCAAGGCCAACTTTTTTATCAAACGCTAACTTGGGAGCATTGTCAGCTTCATCCATACCATGAATCGTAAAACTGAACTCAGGCCCACCTAATTGCTGAAGCAAGAGCGCGACTTCAGCGGGGTTCGTTCCGAAATGTGCGTGAATGTGTGAGACCGGGTTTTGGTCCAACCAAAGTTTGATCTGACAGGCATGCGCCAGATAGATAAGGTGGTAAGGCCAAGCCCTCGTCGAGCTGCGAGACAGCGACAATGCCATTTTAAGTGTGTTCCAGAAAGACCCGGGGTCCGCTGCCGCGCATTTCATCGCTGATCTGGTAAGCGCCCATAATCCGTCGCGCAATGTATAGCGGGTCTTTTCGCGCTCTGATTCATCTTGTGCATCGGTTATCTCGGCGTCCCAGCCGCGAAATGCAAACCGTTCGACCTCTACGCCCTGTTTTTCAAGCTCGTTGATCTCACGCCGTATGAACGTGTGGCTTACTTTCGGGTACTGGTTGGTCAGATAAGCAACGCGCATGAAACTACCTTAGACAAAAACTCTTTAATGTTAGAACCGTGATTGGGTTTGCAGTGGCCTTTCAATAAGTCCTCTACGATCTCAAGACGGCAGAAAGTCGTCAAATCCACGAAAAAAGTAAATCAAGGCACATGCTCTGTTCTCACTTATATTCGATAATTCCCGCAGGTTTTCCACGCCATCGTCTGACATGAAACTCCAGTATACCCAGTGCTTCAGGGAATTTCCCCAAAACTAAGAAGAATGCATACTCCCACGCGACGCGACTGTTCCACCCCTCACGGTGGGCAATACGGAAAACTTGAAGCGGATAGATTACAAGCCCAAGCAAAAGCCACGGGGAAAAAATGGTTGCCCCAAAAAATAGTGCCAATGGCAGAATAGCTCCCCATAAAAGGATGCGCCGTACAGCTCGGACGCTGTGCCGTTCAGGAGCGGCACCGTGGATAAACGCGCCCTCGGCAAAAGCGTGGCCACTGCGTCGGGCACGCCTCCACCACTGGTCAAAGCGGGTCATATCTGCATCGTGCAAGGTCATTTCAGCATTCAGTCGCCAAACTTGCCATCCCTGTGCACGCAGGCGGACGCACAGCTCGGGCTCTTCCCCAGCGATCATTGTGTCGCGAAAACCTTCGACGTGTTCAAATGCCGCAACCCTTACCATGGCATCACCCCCGCACGCGTCGGCTTGCCCAATAGGTGTATCCCACTCCATATCGCAAAGCCTGTTGAATACGGTCCGCTCTGGAAATCGCTCGCGTCTGCGTCCGCAGACTATGGCTGCATTGGGCGTTTGCTTCAAAAATGTTTGTGCTGTTTTGAACCATCCCGGTTGCAACGCACAGTCACCATCAACGAATTGAACAAACTCTACATCTGAAAGAGACGCAAGTTTTTGAAACCCAGTGTTTCTGGCTCGGGCCGCTGTAAAGGGTTGGGTCATATCCAACTGAACGACTGTCGCGCCCGCTTTGTCAGCCTGTGCGATGCTTTCATCTGTGGACCCCGAATCAACGTAGACCACATGTGTGACATTTTCTGGGATCGAATTGAGGCAAGCCACCAATCTGGCGCCCTCGTTTCGACCAATTACAACAGTCCCGATCAATGAGTCGCGGCTCATAACAACTCCCGAGCGGAGAAAAAGCACTCAAAAATAGGCATAATTGTGCCCAATGTGCAAAAATTTGCGCTGCAACTCGCCTGCCGTCAATGTTTCTTAGCTCCACAACTTGCACTGTGTTCAAAATTAAAACAATTCAATGAAAAGGAATGCGGTTGTACCGCAATAGTGATGGGCGAGCAGTAAATATGCGGAATCATTTGGCAAATACGCCATGCGACGTTTTGTGTGCGTCAGAATCCGTCTTTTACCAGGGGGGAAGCCGAGGTTTATGGCTCGCAGCACTTAGAAAAAACCACTCACTTGTTTCTAAGTTACAAACGGCAGAATTGGCGCCAACCGTTTGTCATAGTTTTGCCGTACCAAAACCTCGCTTACGCCAGTATGTGGAAACAATCATCCTGAATATGCAGGATTGGAAAGAACGGGCGAAATCATGGGACTTCATGTTGACTATTTCTCGCTGAACTCGAGTTACACCAACCTCGAAGACGTCGACTTTGGCAGTGCTCCTACGGACACCTCCTCCGTTGAAGAGCTGAACATCAAGCGTATGCGCGGCGACTTCTGGGAGGGCGGCGCGGAGAATTATTTCGCGGCTCGATATCATGGAGATCTAAACGTCTATCAGGCAGGGACGTACACGTTCTTTCTGAAATCCGACAACAACGCGATGTTGTATCTTGATGGTGAACTGGTCGCGGAAAACCTCGGTGGACGCGGAGGCCGGAATAGCGAAGTCACCCTAGATTTATCCGAAGGCGCTCATGAAATTGAGGTGCGGTATTTTGACAGCACTGGAAGATCGACACTCCAATTGGAGTGGTCCGGTCCCGACAGCGGTTGGGAACGTGAATTCATAGGAGGAGATGCTTTCTCCAAGATCGAGACGCCGCCAGCAGATGATGATCAGATTAGTGACACCGGCGACGGTGATACAGGTGGCGAGGATACGTCCGGAGGCGACCACGGAGATAGTTCGGACCATGGTTCTGGCGGAGACGACACGTCTGGCGGCGACGCTGGCGCG
>NZ_JBXWSJ010000117.1:0-3157 GCF_059613365.1 Ruegeria sp. BHSA163 | reverse complement strand
GTGTCTAGCATCAGGTTCTACATGGTCAGATGGAATTCGAACGGAAAACCTGCCTGAGTTAGAAAGATGGAACTGGACACAGATAAACTGGATGCTGCCGCACTCGCAATTCTGAGCCTTACACTGCATGATGGACGCCGGGTCTGGAAAGGGGTCGATTGGGCGATCACGGACAGGTTGTTTGAGAAAGGCCTGATAGAAAACCCCTCCGGTCGGGCCAAATCCCTTGTTCTGACGGAAGCAGGCCTTGCAGAAGCGCAGGCCGCTCTGGCCCGGCTGTTCAGCAAGAGTTGACGTGTCTTCATACGACCGCAGCGATGCGCGCACCAATTATTTACGACTGGCAAAAAAACGAATGACCAAAGCCTGGTGGTCCGTCAAACGCCGATATTCCTTGGCGCCAGGTTTTGCTGCATTCACTGCCCCGCCTCAAAAACAAAGTTGTGTCGATGCCACCTCCAGCAAAGGAAGACTTTTCATACCCGCTCGTCCAAAAGGCCAAGTTCTTCCCACATCCAGCGGAAATCGTACTCTGCCATTGGACTTCCGGGCTGGCGCGCACTCGCGTTCTCAATGTGTTTTAGCCAGGCGATGACCTTTTTACGACCAGCGGCACCGCGCACGGCCTGCCGCGGTGTTTTGTCTGCAAGTGCCGGAACCGGCTTGTCCAGAGTTTCCCGATAGTGCCGATTGAGAGTTTCATGGGTAATTTGTCTGGCGATATCTGGTGGGACTTCGTCGGATGGAATTTCCTGGTGCTCTGCCATGGCCTTTTCGGCAGTTTGGATTGACGTCAACGGTGCCTTCACCAGTCCGTCGAGTGCGCTCATCAGCATCTTGCGCCCGGTCACTGCGCGTTCAGCCGAGTTGACCGACAGGATCAGTGCCTTGCCCTTCAATTCCAGATATCCAAGGACCGTCTGGCCGGCCTTCGTCGTGTGCATAGCTAATGCACCCTTAGGACCGCCGTAGGTTGCCGGTTCCGGGGTCACCCAACTCCACGCCTTCTGTCCGTCAGTTAAAAGCTCCGGATGCCGGGCGAGGCGAGATTTTACATCTTTCTGCAGAACACCGGCCGCGAACGGAAACCGCAGATCATGGAATTCCAAGGGGTCCCCATTGTTATTGGTCAACGTCGGCAGTTCGGGAGCAAGAACCTTTGGCAATTCCGCGAACAGCCAGGCATTCGCGAAGAGCGGCGCACAACCGCGTTTTTGATCTTCGGTCAGATTGAGTGTCTGGCGTGGGCCAAGCTCCAGCGTATGACGGAGGCCGTCGAGCAGCAGCTCGGTTGCCTCTGATGAGAATTGCAGCAAAGCTCCAGATATCACGTAGTCATCACCCTGCTTCACGACGCGCACCGCAATGCGATCCCAAGGCTTCAGGCTGCGGGTCGCGCTCTTCTCGCGCACGGTGACGGGGTCAGACACACTGAGCAGATCGCGAACAACCATCGATTTGCCAGGTACTATCTGGCTGACTTCGAAGAGACTTGGGGCAGCAGACCTCAATCCGGCGAGGTATTTCCGATCTGTGGCACCCTCAGCCCAACCGCGCTGCTCAAGATACAGGTCGACGACATTGGCTTTTCCGTAATCAAACGTGCGGGCCAGCAAGTCTTCAAAGGCGCAGCCCCAAAGCGTCATCGGCCAGGTTTCACCGAGCAGCTCGCTCAAATCTTCAAAATCGAGATCAAACTCTTCAAGAGCTGGCCCAATGTGTTCCGCCAGAACATCGAGCATCCGCTGCTGCCAAACATCATTGCGTCGAATAAAGCCGATGAGGCCATCGACACCGTTCGCTATTGCCATGCCGCCCTCAAACTCAGTGTGAACCCAAACGATATTTATGTGTCCGAGCGGGGTCCACCCGGATTCCGGCGCTCAGGCTGTGCGTCTAAGAGAATGCATGCCATAGCCGCTCGGCTCAAGGAAGATGTCGGAAACTAGCACGCTTGGCCAAACTACTTTCGATACTTGGAGGAAAGTGCATGCAGCTGTTTCATTTCATCGTCGTGAATGTCTAATTCATCCAGGTGTGAGACCAACGATTGAAGGTAATCGAAATTGGGTCCAAGCCCGCCTTCTGCGACCGCGATCATCCGAGCAGCTTCTTCGATTGTCAAATGCGGCGAATACCGGCGGTTCGTCTGGTCCATGACGAATACCAACGCTTCTACTTGTCCCTGTGGAGTGTCAACTTCAAGAAACACAGGGCAATAAGCGCCCGCGAACATTTCCCTGTGCCACATGAACCTAGTCTCTCGATCGACCAGCTCAGTCGCTATCCTGAAGACTAGGCCGTCACATTGTCCACCTTCATCAAGAGCAGCCATAAGCCCGGGTCGATCATGACTGCCGCGTCCGCCTTCCAGAAGCATGCAAAAACTGCGACTCCATCCAGATAAAACGCCACGCCGGTATTCCTCGACATAAACGGCTGGGTCCCATATCAAAGAGCCATAGGCGAAAACCCAAAGGTCCTGATCCCATCGACCAGCCAGCACAGTTTGGCGATTGGCTTCCCGGTCGTCGTGGTTCATGCGCCATCCTGCAGGCCAGCCCTCATCCTCGGCTTGCTTGTCCAATTCAGCGAACCGTTCAAGACCGAAGCGCATCTCCGAAGAGTCCGGTGGAGTGATCAGGCCGCGAAGGGCAGGAGTGTGTTTAAAGACACGTTCGGGAAAAGGCATAAAGAAGTCTTGTTGATTGTTGGCCGCGACAACCACAGTAGAGTGCTTTGCTGAGCTCCGTCGACGAAAAAGCGTCTCGAAACGGCTGCTTCCATTAAGAGCAGACATTGGCGAAAACTAGCGGAATGACCGAGTTGCGGACTTTCCAGACATTGATGTTTAGACATGTTGCTAACGCAGCATTCGTTCGCACTCGCGGAAAGTGATACTCTGTATTTCGGCAGTTTTCGTCAGACTAGTCGTTCACAAGCTTAGTTTTGGTCGGAACCTAAACCGCGCTTTCGCCGCATCCAGTTCAGACATGAAAACCGCGGGCTAAACGGGCTTTCAATTCCTGCTCAAAAAATTTCTTCAGCAGAAAGCTCATCTGAAGTGCATTGTTGGTCGAGTTTTTGTTGAAGATCTGAGTTTGTGATATTGTGGAGTTTAATTGTTGATCGGAATTTGTTTTGTTTAGATACGTCT
>NZ_JBXWSJ010000116.1:0-3450 GCF_059613365.1 Ruegeria sp. BHSA163 | reverse complement strand
TCATTTTTACGGTCAACGGGTCGACAACCTCGACGCTTTCTATTCCAGCAAACAAAGCTTTCTGGGCATTTGCACTGTCTTCAGCAGTGGCACGGTCAAGGCTGAATTTAACGTCTTCGGCATCCATCGCGGTGCCGTCGTGAAAGGTCACGCCATCGCGCAACTTGAATGTGTAGACTTTCCCATCATCCGAAATCTCCCAACTTTCGGCAAGTCCGGGTACAACCGAACCATCACCCATAAAACGGGTCAGTCCTTCAAAGACGTTGGTATAAACCACCGAATCGATGGCTTGCGCTGCCGCACTGGTCGGATCCAGGTGCGGTGGCTCAAGTTGCATGGCAATGGTTATGTCCGACTTCGCGAACGCTTGTGACCCAATCAGAATAGCGCCAAGCGCCAAGGCTGAGGTGAAAGATCGAACCGACTGCATTCCCATAAAATTCACTCCCCATTTAATGGATTGGTCCGCGTTTCGCGGATCGTTCTGAGACCAATGTCCCTTTAAACCTTGGGTCAATCAAGGAATTGTTGGCGCAACCGGGGTTTCTTTGCCCCGTTTGCTTCTGCTATGCGGCGCTGCAACAAGAACCCGCAGGAGCGAGCATGAGCGCCACGGCCCGCAAAAAAGCCCCAAACGCCGAAGACATTCGCGCCCGAAAGGGCGGAACGCCTTTGGTTAGTCTGACAGCCTACACAACGCCAATGGCCCAGCTAATGGATGCCCATTGCGACTTTGTGCTTGTAGGTGACAGCGTCGGAATGGTCCTGCACGGGCTTACCTCAACGCTTGGGGTGACGATGGAGATGATGATTCTGCATGGTCAGGCGGTTGCGCGCGGCTTGAACAAAGCAATGATGGTAATCGACATGCCTTTTGCCAGTTATGAAGAAAGCACTGAGCAAGCCTTCCGAAATGCCGCTAGGCTGATGGCCGAAACAGGCGCAGGCGCCGTTAAACTGGAAGGCGGAGTCGAAATGGCCGAAACCATTCGCTTTTTGGTAAAGCGCGGCATTCCAGTGATGGCGCATATTGGCCTGACACCTCAGTCAATCAATACTTTGGGCGGATATAAAGTTCAGGGTCGCGCCGAACTCTCTGACGCCGTTGTTGATGACGCGCGGGCAGTTGCTAAAGCTGGAGCGTTTTCCGTTGTGTTAGAGAAGGTTCCGCAGGTATTGGCCGACCGGATAACTGAAGAGGTCGATATTCCAACTATCGGAATCGGAGCTTCGGCCGGATGCGATGGGCAAATCCTTGTAGTCGACGACATGGTCGGGTTTTTCACAGCGTTCAAACCAAAGTTTGTGAAACGCTACGCCGAGTTGGGTCCACTAGCTGAAGCTGCAATCGCGGAATATGCCTCTGATGTACGCGCGCGCGCATTTCCCACGGATGCACACGTCTTTAGCGATCAGCCAACTCCCGCGGAAACAACAGTATGACCGCCCCAATCCTGCGCAGTCTGAAAGACCTGCGCGCACTTACCACCCAATGGCACCGTGATGATGAAACGATCGGCGTCGTACCAACCATGGGCGCACTGCACGCAGGCCACCTTTCGCTGGTCGAAACCGCTAAGAAAGAATGCGACCAGGTCGTCGTCACAATCTTTGTGAATCCAACGCAGTTCAACAATCCCGAAGACCTGGACAGGTATCCACGTACCGAGGCTGAGGACGCCAATATACTTGAACCCTATGGTATCGGTGCAATCTATGTTCCCGAAGCAAAAGAAATTTACCCTGACGGATTTTCCACCACGGTTTCGGTGGCGGGGCTTGCGGACATGATGGAAGGCCCGGGCCGCCCCGGGCATTTCGAAGGTGTCGCTACGGTCGTTGCGAAACTGTTTCTGCAAACCCAAGCAGACAAAGCTTATTTTGGAGAAAAAGACTATCAACAATTGCTTGTGGTTCGCCGTATGGCCCGCGATTTGGACATTCCTGTTCAGGTTATCGGTTGTGAAACAGTACGGGAGCCTTCAGGCCTTGCTTTGTCATCGCGCAATGCCCGCCTGTCCACTGCCGGGATAGAGGTCGCCTCGAAAAAGTACCAGGTGATGCAACATGTCTCCGAAGGGCTTCGGACAGGTCAGGCAATGGATAGCTTGGTCGAGCAGGCGCAGTCGGTTCTGTTGGATGAGGGTTTCACGGAAATCGAGTACATGGAACTTCGCTGCGCCGAAACTCTTGAACTATTGACCCACGCGGAGCGCCCAGCCCGTCTTTTTGTCGCGGCATGGGTAGAAGGTGTTCGTTTGATCGATAATATTCCTGTTTTGCCAGCCTGATTTCTGTACTGGAACGTGCGCGACAGTTTGCGCTAATCTCCCGCAAAACGTTTTGGGGAGAGAGCAGGCATGACATATATTCTGGCGATCGATCAGGGAACAACGTCTTCGCGGGCCATTTTGTTTGACGAAAATATGCAGCGCGCAAATACCGCTCAGCAGGAGTTTACTCAGTATTTCCCGCAGGAAGGCTGGGTAGAACACGACGCTGAGGAAATTTGGGAAAGTGTTCTGAGCGTATGCCGTGAGGCTATGAAAGACGCTGACATTTCCGCTGATCAGATCGCTGCCATTGGAATTACGAACCAGCGCGAGACCACTGTTATCTGGGACCGCACGACAGGGAAGCCTATCCACAACGCGATTGTCTGGCAGGATCGTCGAACTGCCGAAATCTGCGACCGGTTTCGCAAAGCCGGATGCGAGGATGACGTGACTGCCCAAACGGGCTTGCTGTTGGATCCATATTTTTCAGGAACCAAGGTAAAGTGGCTGCTGGATACGGTTCCCGGCGCACGATCGCGGGCCAAGGCTGGCGAACTGTTGTTCGGGACCATAGACAGTTTCCTGATTTGGCGCCTGACTGAAGGCAGGATACACGCCACAGACGCAACCAATGCCGCCCGCACCTTGTTGTTTGATATTCACAACGGTGTATGGAGCGAAGAGATTTGTGATCTGCTGGACGTTCCGATGGCAATGCTGCCTGAGGTTAAAGACTGCGCTGCAGATTTCGGAAGCACTGCATTATTCGGTGGCGACATTCCGATTCTTGGGGTTGCAGGTGACCAACAGGCCGCCACCATAGGACAAGCGTGTTTTCACCCTGGAATGATGAAATCCACGTATGGCACTGGCTGCTTTGCGTTGTTGAACACAGGAAGTGAACCTGTCGAATCAAAAAACCGCCTTTTGACCACAATTGCTTATCAACTGGATGGTCAAAGAACCTACGCTCTGGAAGGGTCGATCTTTATCGCAGGAGCTGCGGTTCAATGGCTGCGCGATGCCCTACAGATCATAGACTCAGCTCCTCAAAGCGGTGAGTTGGCTGCGCAGGCCGATTCAAATCAGCATGTCGTTCTGGTTCCCGCCTTCACCGGCCTCGGGGCTCCGTATTGGAAACCGGACTGCCGCGGCGCCATGTTCGGTCTGA
>NZ_JBXWSJ010000115.1:0-4007 GCF_059613365.1 Ruegeria sp. BHSA163 | reverse complement strand
GGGATATACCGGACCGGTATGGATACCGATCCGTATGTTTGTTTCCCGCGGAAGGCCTTTCGCCAACCAATCCGTTGTCCGAAGCGTATCCAGCAGGTTCATTGAAAAAACGCCGGCATCCACGGCGTTCGCGAAAACCAGAAAAAGCCCGTCGCCCCATGTATTCTGAAACAACGGGCGCTGCGGGCTGGTATTTAATATGTCGGCGATCTCGCCGAGAAATCTGACATAGGACAAGGTGCTCTCTTCGGAGAAGCCGGAGAAGCCCACCACATCGGCAAATATCATCGTTCGCACTTCCCGCATAGCGCTCTTCGCTCTGGTATTCGGGCCGTTGGCCGGCGATGTCGGGGATCCCCAGCTCATTTCAACGGTGTGAAAATACCTGGCTTTCCGTCGCATGGTGGATGGGAAGTGGTTGTCGAACATGCGGGCATCGTCGGCGACGGTGAACAGATGCAGATCCGCTTCTAGATAGCGTGTCCGCAACTGAGCATAGCCGCCTGCAAGCCGCCTCGCATAGCCATAGAGACTGCCGTCGCCATAATGCCCCTCGCGGGTCGCCACCTCGACCGAGTCCGCCCCGTCGACAACGCTGTGAAAACGAGCGATCCAATTTTCTCCGAAGACACCGATACAGGCGTCCGCAACTTCATCGCGTGAAAAGGGCAAGACGACATTTGTCTCCGCGCCGCGCGACTGCATTGCCTCAAGAAATAGGATCTCCGAGATACTCGAAACAGAGCAATAGGCAAAGCCGATATCCCGGTCCAACATAACCGCGCTCGGGCGACCCTCCAGCGTTTCGAATTCCTCCGAACCCGCGGCCGGTCCATTATTACCGACGCTGGCTCCTGTTACCGGTAGGAACGCCGCGACCGCGGGAATGGATACAACATCGATGAAATTGTCGGGCAAGCCCACGCAACGCTCAATTAGGCGCAGCTGCCTACGCATGCTGGCCAAATCGCCGAACTTTCCCTTGGCCATTTGTGCCGCCTTAGCGTAGAGTTTTTTTGCAGCGTCGTAGTCTTCTCTGAGCAGGAAAGTTTCACCGAGGGTCGCAACGCACCAATAGTCGGGGTTGGCAATGGCCTGACAGGTGCCCTCGATCCGCTTGGCTAACTCGCGGCTTCGTTTTCGATCGCCGATCGCAAACAGCATCGTGGCGGCATTGATGCCCGGAAAAAAATTTCCCGACAAGTCGAATGCTTGGAGGTAATGGCAAATGGACTCCTCACCGGCTGCCCGGCTTTCTTCGACGTTCGCGGATTTGGCCCAGCGATCTTTTGCGATCCGTCCGGCGAGGCTCAACATCTCGATAGACTGCTTTCGATCAGCGGCGGGACTGTGCAAAACTTGATCAAGTCGCGAGGAGGCCGCATCCAGCGAGCCGCTTCGCGCCAATGCGAGTGCCGCCAGATAGGTGAGTTCAATGTCTTCTGGAAAACTATTGATACCTGCCAAGAGGATATCATAGGCAAGAGCCAACAGCCCACGATCGATGGCCCCCTTGCCCAAAGCCCGACACTTTTCAGGCCCCTCCGACAACATTTTTTCAAGAGCCTGATCGGACGAGGCAATCTCGTATAAGCGGCCCAAATTCACGGATGCAGCGTTGGACCTCATCTAGTTTCTCCGAGTTCAATACAATCAAATCCTGCGAGTGGCTCAGCTATGGAGCCTTGCTGCACTATTCGTCTAAAAGCCAGCTTTCCCTTTTTCGGACGAATTTAGTCTACGGATCGTTTGACGGGTTTGCCAAGGGGTGCCACTGCCATGGCCGAAGTTGCGATCCGCAACTCGACCCAAAGGGAGATGTCAGAATAACTTGGCTTGAGCGGTCTTGTCATTTGTGGACGGCTCCTTTTTTGCAAGAGATTTCTTGAGCGACGTGCATCGAAGCAGGTTGCGGTCATTTGTCCGGCCTGTTGACGCGGTGCATGTGACCGCTGGCCTTGATGAAGTCCGCATGCCAGGTGCCGATCAGAAGATCGGACTTTAATGTCCAGACAAGACCTCGGGCTGTCCCGGCTGCGGTCCATCTTTCCGATCTTGTTTCCGGTAATACCGTACTGCTAACAACAACCTTCCACAAGCTGGAAGGTTGGGCACACAGCGATTTTTTGTGCGCGCGGGAAAAAAGCCAAGGCGAAACCTAAGGGATGTTTGATAGCCCAAAATAACCCTATTCGTGGGACGATTTCCGTGACTTATGACTAATTAATACAATAAAAACAATGATACTATTTGGATTCAAAATCCCCCGCCTTCACGGGCGTGAGAGTTCGAGTCTCTCCTTGGGCACCACAATAATCCTTTAAGTTTATTAATATCAGTGGGTTGTGTTGTAGTAGTCCTTATTAGACCCCCATATAGTCCCCCATACTATTTGTGGCGTATGAGTTACTTGATCTTATAGAATCGACAACAACGGATGTCCTAGATCGAATTAGTCCACCGTGAAGTTAACTGTGAGGCGGTCGGTACCCGATGGCTGGGATGGCATTCCTGGCGCACGCGGCTGTACGCTCCAATCCTGTGCTTTCCGCGATCACCATGCTGATTTGAAGGCGCTCGGCGTCACCCACCTTTTCGGTCTATCCACCCAATCCACAGAGTATCAGTCCGAAGCTGCAGACCGTATGCATTTGCCATTCCCGTTGTTGTCCGACGGAGAGCTGAACTTCACCAAGACCCATCAGCTTCCAACTTTTGATGTTGAGGGTATGACGCTTCTGAAGCGGATGGCGCTGATAGTGATTGACGGGAAGATCGTGAAAACATTTTATCCAGTGTTCCCACCAGACAGGAACGCCGATGACGTTTTGGATTGGGTGAAGTCGCAAAGCTGACACTCGTGCGCTCCGCGGCATTTGAACAAAAGGGCTCGCCCCGGTCATTCGCTGCATTCTGCGTGAACGATTGCTATGCGAACAAATCAGCCGACAAAACACGACTTTTTCTGTTTTTGGCCAAGTTCACGAATCTTTCAGTAGTTCCTAGTGCTACCGTTCGCATCAAGTTCCGACAGCGTCATGCCACCGCATACATTTTCTGACGGCCCGCTAAGGTTGCCGTCAGAATCATACATTGCGGTTATGCTGTTTGATCCTTGCGATTGATAGACAACAGAACCATCTTCGCCTGTTCCCGCTAAGTACAAAACGACCGTTCCGTCTGGAAGGCCACCTGAACCGGAATATGGACAAATTAATAAGTCCGGATGTTTATCAGAAATTGTTCCAGCTAGGGCATTTATTGGCACGAGTAGAACCACCGCCACAATCGAACCCAAAGACTTCATAATAGCGATCCTTACCACTTTAGGTTTGGCGTCCCAAGAACAGGACCCCATTAGGGCATAGAAAAACGTTGAATCGTCACGGAATCAAGCGCTTTGCTACTTTTCATGCTGCTCGCAGTAACGCTTCTCGATTTTTTGACTGATCCAAAACCTCTGGAGAACAACTAGTTCCAACACGAACATTCAATTCTGTTCTGCACGTGAAACTGATATTAAGCAGACTTCGCATTGCGTTTCAGTGCTTCCAAACTGTGTTTCCCGAAAAAATCGGTGAACGTACATTGTCAAGTTTCACGGACCAAACACTGTCGATCCTGGATCGGCGCTATCCTTGGTTGGAACCTCCGACAAATTCATAGCTTCCGCCCGCGACGCTAAATCAAGCCGCTCACGAATGACGCTTAGATGTACTGTTGCTGAATACTATCGAGTAGCTGGACGCCGGGCACAATGTTAGCTTAGTGGCCTTTTTATCCGGCAAACTTGATTTGGCTCAAAGTCTGATTGGTTTGTCAGCGTAGACTAACTCATGGGTCTTGTCAGAAGAACTTTGCTTGAGCAGGGCAGGGCGGTTGCGTAGCGTTTAGGAATGACCAAACCTGCCTCTTTCAAGTACTTCAAAACCAGTCCCGAGATCATCCGCCTGGCGGTGATGCTTTATGTCCGATTTCCGCTTTCGCTTCGAAATGTCGAAGATCTG
>NZ_JBXWSJ010000114.1:0-4876 GCF_059613365.1 Ruegeria sp. BHSA163 | reverse complement strand
CCACCAGTTATCAGTATCGCGCCCGCAGCGATACTGCTCTCGACGACACGTTCAACTTTGTCGATTTGTGCCTTGGTCGCCAAAGGACCGTATTCCGTAGCCGGATCCGATGGGTCACCGATCAGGATATCCTCAGCCTTGGCTTTGAGTCGGCCAATTAATTCGTCCTTCACTCGACGCTGAACTAAAAGACGCGACCCGGCAACGCAGCTTTGCCCGGCGGCGCCAAAAATTCCTGCCACAACACCATTGATCATGGAATCCAAGTTTACATCGTCGAAAACTATGACAGGCGATTTCCCGCCAAGCTCTAGCGTGGTGTATGCAAGGTTTTCTGCCGAGTTTTGAACGATTTGCCTTGCGGTACCACGGCCGCCTGTAAAAGCAATGCGTGCAACGTCAGGATGCGATGTCAGCACTTGTCCGCATTCTTCGCCAAAACCCGTTATCACGTTGAAAACTCCAGGTGGAAAACCCGCTTCGTCTACAAGTTCTGCAAATTTCAGCAGCGGCCCCGGTGCATCTTCAGACGCTTTCAGCACAATGGTGCATCCTGCCGCCAGTGCAGGGCCGAATTTGACGGCTGCCAAAAATAACTGTGAGTTCCACGGAACGACAGCTGCCACGACCCCGATTGGTTCGCGGCGTAAATAGACTTCAAGTTCTTCCTTGTCGATTGGTAAATGGCTGCCTTCGATCTTGTCCGCAAGGCCCGCAAAGTAACGCACATAGTCGGCGGTATAGCCGACCTGACCCTTCGTTTCCCGGATGATTTTACCCGTGTCGATGGTTTCAATCTCGGCTAAGTCCTGCGCATTTTCTGCCAATAAATCCGCTAGTCGGTACAGCAGCTTTCCTCGTGCAGTGGGTGTCAAGCCAGCCCATTCACGCGACAGAAAGGCGCGGTTAGCCGCCTCGACCGCGCGGGCTGTGTCTGCGGCACCAGCTGCAGGCATGATGGCCCATGTTTCACCTGTTGACGGGTTTATGCTTTCAAAAGTGGAACTACCTTCGACAAAAGAGCCGTCAATGTAGTTTCGAAAAACCGGAAAGTCTCCCATTCAGCTGGCCTTTCGAGCGGGTTCACCAGACATCACTGGAACGATGTGTTCGATAAACCTTATGAGAGATTTCTTTTTCTCTTCGTGCGGATAGCCATTGTCGATCCAATAACTGAACTGATCTACCCCCCAGGATTCGTAGAGTCTTAGTCTCGTAATTACTTCTTCGGGCGTGCCGATCAGCAAATCGCGGCGCATCACGTCCGGGGCGTACATTGGGTTGGCGGCCAGCTCTTCCTCGCTAAGTGGTTCGATGAACCCGTCTTGAATAGGTCGCTTATTCATGAACCAAGCGCCAAAGTAGTTGAAATACTTGTTAAATTGTTTTGCTGCGTCCTGCGCCTCTCGCTCATTTTCGACCATGTGGGTGTGTTTGCATAACATTACTTCGCGCCGGAGTTTTCCCGGATTCTTCGCCAAAGCTTCGTTGTACTTTCGCATCAAGTCATCGACTTCTTCGTCGCCTTTCCAAAGCGGCGTGATCATTACATTGCAGTCGTTTTCCACGGCAAATTCGTGGCTGGATATATCCCGAGCGGCAACCCAAATAGGTGGGTGCGGTTGTTGCAATGGCAGAGGGCTAGGTGTGGTTTCGGGGAAGTTCCATATTTCACCTTTGTGGGTATAATTTTTTGACCAAAGGCCTTTGATTGCCGGGATAATCTCACGAAGATGAGCGCCGCCTTCGGGACCTGGCATTCCATCACATAAGCGGTCAAACTCAAACTGGTAAGCCCCGCGCGCGATACCTAGTTCCAGCCGCCCATCGGTGATAATATCGGTCAACCCAGCCTCACCTGCGAGTTTAAGAGGATGCCAAAATGGCGCGACGACAGTGCCGGTGCCAAGACGAATGGTTGTTGTTTTTTGCGCCAAATGAGTGATGTAGATAAATGGGTTGGGTGCGATGGTGAATTCCATGCCGTGATGCTCACCAACCCAAGCGATTTCAAACCCACCGGCTTCTGCAATTTCTACCAGTTCGACTAGTTCGTCCAGCAGCTCTGAGTGCGGCTTGGCTGGATCATTGCGCTCCATGTGCACGAACAGCGAAAACTTCATATGCTTATCCCCCGCTTTGCATCGATCGTTGAAGCGCGCCTACTCTGCCCACGTCAGAGTCGCCAAAATATACGCCGAACGCGTCCTGTCGGTGTTCCGCGATAAAGCGTTTCACCATACTGCGTACAGCCATGTCACTTATCTTGCCTTGATCTATGGAATCGATTGGAATCCATCTGCCGTTGCCGTCAGTTAGTTTTCCAGCGGCAGAACCGCGGTAGTAGATTGCCGTTTGATCGGTTGTGTTGTCCTCGAAAACGGCAAAAACAAAACCTACTAATACTTCAAGGCCGCGCATTTTGAGCTTGGCTTGCAACCCGCTGGAACCACCAAGACGAGGCGCCGTCGGCAACATAAGACCGCCATCGGCACTCATCTCAAAGTAAAGATGCTCATTTTGCTCAAGCAGGATGCCAACAGTGTTTGCATGTTGGGTGTTTTCGGATGCCGTGATTGCCTCTTGTGCCAAGCCAAAGGTGATATAGCCGCCTTTATGGTAAACCAGCGGATTTCCTTGATTGCCTCCAAACGCCTGTACTTTACCGATCAGGACAATGTGGTCGCCTGCGTCCACCACGTTGTGTGGTACACAATCGAACCACGCAGCTGTATCCGCGATCACTGGACTGGCGGTTGTTTCCCGGCGGGTTTCGATTCCTGAAAACTTGTCCGGCACTTTAGAAGCAAACTGGTTTGAGATGTGCTTCTGATCCTCAGTCAAAACGTTGATAACATAGGATGTCGCCTGTTCGAATATTTCGAGGCTAGAAGAAGTTTTGCTGAGGCAGACTAATACCAAGGGCGGATCAAGAGAGACCGAGGTAAAGCTGTTGGCTGTGAAACCGCGTTTCTCTCCGGTTTCAGATTCCGTTGTGACGACCGTGACCCCAGTTACGAATGTGCCAAGGGCTCGACGAAACTCGCGTGGATCGAACTGAGGCATCTGTTGATCCTTCCAAAATTCTCGAAGCACGTTATTGACCCTGTCGGGTGCGTCAAACGTCATAACATGGCGCTCGCCATCCAAGCTGACGTATGTGCCTAGTGGTGCCGCCTTGGCCATTGCCGCGGACATTGCCGGAGTGGAATTTGGATCAAGTTCGCCGGTTGCGAATAACGCCGGGACCGTAAGTCTCTGCAACTTGCCTTCATGTGCCCGATCCGAGTTGGCAAACACCTTATAAGTTCGTGCATAGCCGATCTTGTCGGCCTCGCGTAGCCATATAGCAAGTTGCTCGGCGCACCGAGCGCGGGCAGGGCAGGGGTTTTCGCCAAACCAACGGTTTAGTGTTGGAACAATAAGGTCCTCTCCATTTCCTTGGCTCAACGAAACGGAGCGGTTTTGAACCGCTTTTTTTTCCTCTTCCGAACGACAAAATACACCGTTTAACGCTGCTACGCTTTGGACACGTTCCGGGCGTCTCAGTGAATATCCCAAGGCAATTAATGATCCTAGTGAATGTCCAACAAGTTGAATGCCTCGCGCATCCAGTCGAGTGATCAGGTGATCAAGTTGGTCAATGAAGTCCTCTAACGTTGCCTCTTCGGGCGGTAAGTCGGAGTTACCATGGCCAAGCAGATCATACGACAGTACCCGATATTTGTCGGAAAACGCAGTTACTTGAGGGTCCCAGACGCGCAGCTGCATGCCGACACCGTGGACCAGAACCACCCAGTCGCCTTCGCCTCGGACTTCGTAAGATGTACCGCCGATGCGTTGGACAGTTTTTTTCGAGGCCAACACTTCAACCATCCAATGTTGTTGTGTTGTCGCCCAGATCTTTAAGGTCTTGGTAACGATCACCGGTTCTGTGGTGTGGCCGTCCCCCAATAGATGCGGCCAACGCAACAATTATTTCGTCATGCGCAGGCGCATCAGGTATTGCAAATTGGGTGGTCAGATAATGTGAGCGCCGACCCGCATCGTGTTTGTCCATTAAGGGTATTACCAGTGTACCACCGGGGCCTGATCGGACGTTAGTAAAGCTGAGATAGCTTTTTGCACCTACCGCATTGCGGAAAAAGTTCCCGAACCGTAGCGTATGGATCAGGGCTGACGCGTGTTCCACTTCACCATGTGTACCCACCTTAGCCGCTTTGCCATAAGCCTCGACGGCCTCTCCACCTCCGGTCAGTGCGAGTACCTCGTCTGTCAACAACTTACCGAGTGCCGGTGCAATCTCTTGAATTTCGGGTTTCAAGTCTTCGACAAAACCGCGCCCGAACCAAGGGTTTTTAACAATGGCCGCTGCAGTATGCAGTTGCAGAGGGAAACCAGCCGTTTTGCCGCCTTCGATAAAAGTGGTCTCAGAAAATTTGACCAGTTTTTGCAATTCAAGTGACATGTTTCGAAGATTTCAATCGATTTCACACTGCATTAGCTGACATGAAACGGGGGTAACTGTCAACAGGTGGTATGCTGGTATACCATCCTATCATCGTATTCGATCTTGCTAATCAGGCTGGATTGGTTAAACCAGAGCAAAAGCGGAAAACTCCGGGTTGTTCATGGAAAACACGCCACAGCCAGAAAGGGATCGCTCACCCGCCACGGCAGGTCTGCGTATCACTCAGGCTCCTAAAACTTTGAGGGAGCTAGCTTATGAAAACATGCGAACTGCTATTTTCACTTGGTATTTCAAACCTGGAGACCGACTCATAGAAAGGGCTCTCACCGAGGAACTTGGTGTCAGCCGATCCATTGTTCGCGAAGTGATACGCAAATTGGAAACCGAAGGCCTGGTCGAAGTTTT
>NZ_JBXWSJ010000113.1:0-5043 GCF_059613365.1 Ruegeria sp. BHSA163 | reverse complement strand
CCTCGAAATGCGTGAGCGCGATTGGGATCGGGTCGTGGATGTCAATTTGAAAGGCCCCTTTCTCGTCTCGCAAGCTGTTGGCCGTCACATGGTCGCTGCCAAACGAGGCCGGATCGTCAACATCTCGGCCACTTCGGCAGTCGTAGCACGGTCGGGAAACGCCAACTATGCGGCCTCGAAGGCGGGGTTGAACATGCTGACGCAATCGATGGCACTGGAGTTGGGACCCTACGTCAACGTGAACGCCGTCGCTTTGGGTTTCGTCGATAGCGAATTGGTGCGGGAGTTGTTCACGCCTGAAGAGGTTGCGCAAGCGGCCAATAGCGTGCCGCTCAAGCGGCTGACAACCTACGAGGAAACATCGGCATTTGTCTTGATGTTGGCGTCGAATGCTGCCGGTTTCGTTACTGGTCAGACAATCCCTTTCGATGGTGGCAGAGTGATGCGGTAAACGGCGAGGCGCGAATGAACGACTCAGGTTCTTCGCCGGCTTTCATGCGCTCTGTAACATCGGTCGGTGTGGGCTCGGTACGGACCTTCGCTTCAGGTAAGTCGAAGTGCCATTTTGCGGATGTAGCAGTCATTAACTTGAGCGTTAGACTCCGTTAAACTACGCTCAAAATGTTTCTACTAATTCGGAGCATCTCAGACATGTCTGTTGAAGCCTGCGCCTTGATCTGCGCAAAATGCTTTTGCGTTAGTAATAGTTTTTCACGTCAAATACTCTCCAAATATGCTTAAAGAGTCCCCAGAACTTATGTCGGTTTCACGACGCTGGTATAAGGCAATGGTCGCCCGCAATGAAGCCGAACTCAAAAACTACCTATCTGAATCTTCTGAACTGCGCTTTGTTGGTTCAGCTGATGGAGAGCTTTGGCTCGGCCCAGCGGTTCGAGAAGCGATCGGGCGTCATTTTGAAGAAGTTCCTGATATACTGGATAGGGAAGAGCTCCTTGCTGAAGCATATGAGTCAGGAGACATCGGCTGGTCTTTGTTCGCCAACCGGTTCAGGTTTCGAGGATTACCTGATCCAGTAACCTTTCGCACCACTCTGATTTTCGCGCTTGAACACGGACTTTGGAAGATTGTGCATCGCCACGCATCTCTCCCATCGCCAAATGAAACTTCGATTGGCCACAAACACACCGCGATCCAAGATCTTCTTGATTCTGTCGAAGAAGGTTTCAACATTGGTCAGGCTGAGGGTTTGGCATCAATAATGTTTACTGACATCGTGAATTCTTCACCGATTGTCGAAGCAATAGGAGACCTCGCTTGGTCTAGACTGGTCGCTTCACATTTTGACAATCTAAGAAATGTCATCGAGGCCAATGGTGGAGAGTTTGTGAAGTCGTTGGGCGATGGAACTATGTCCAGCTTCGCTTCGGCACGGGCTGCATTAACCGCGGCAAAAACCATTCAAACCGAAATGCTCAAGCAGAATACCGAACCAAAGTTAAGCCTTAGGGTAGGACTGCATACAGGCGACGTTGTGCGATCTAACGATGATTTTTTTGGGAACGTCGTAAACAAAGCGGCTCGGGTAACCGAAGCCGCCGAACAAGGGGAAATTTGCGTGTCAGACACTACTCATGCCGTAGTTGGTGCAGACTTCGATTTGTCTTTCTCTGACCCTCAACTTGTATCTTTGAAAGGGCTTGATGGCAGCCACCAAATTCGGCTTCTAAATTGGCGTGACTGAGGATAATTGAAACTTTAATGTCAGAACTTGGTCCGATGCGACAGCTCAATTTATCTCGAGATATGTTTGCGGTACTGACAAAGCCGCTGTTCATTGCCAACGGGATCTGTATTCAACTGTCGAATGTCGTCATCGGCGATTTGCTCGCGGATTGGTGAAGAACATGGATGCCCGAATATTTCGCAGTGCAATGCCATCAGACGCAAAACGCTGCTTTGATGTGGAAACGACAGCCTACGATGGCGACGAAGCTGCCACGCTTAAGACAATATCGAAGCGGATTGCCGAGTATCCTGAGGGGTTTTTAGTTCTAGAAGTTGATAAAGAAATTGCTGGCTTCATCAACAGTGGCTGCGCATATGACGTTGAAATGTCTAACGAAGATTTCAAGGAGCTCATCGGGCATGACTCGACTGCGCCCAACGTTGTAATTATGTCGGTAGTGGTTGATCCGGCATATCAGGGCCAAGGTTTGTCTACTGCACTCATGTCTGAGTTTGTGGAGCGTATGACTAACGCAAACAAAGAAATCATCCACCTCATGTGCAAAGAGCACCACATTCCTCTCTATGAGAAGTTTGGATATAGGTACATACAGCCTTCGGCATCAGCGCATGGAGGGATTCAGTGGCATGAAATGATGATGAATTTATCGAAGGCTTAAGCAATGGGTGCGGGCTCGATGCGGTCGTTGGCTACAACGCCACGCGACGCGACCATCTGAACGGCTGTTCCGCAGACAAAGCCGTCGTTGGCTGCAGGGCTTCATGCCGAGCGAATGTTTCTTTCACGAAGGCTTGGAATTGGCATCTTAGAGTCCGTGCATACTTCGAATGCCCCAACCTTTGATTTCCGCGAGCGCTCTTTTCCACCTGCGTTCAGCTTCCTTTGCCTGAAGCACCCTTGCAGCGCGGATTCTTTGCTCGGCGATTTGGGGCGCGTTCTTGAAGATATATTCGTCGCGTGTCATCTCGATTACTCCTGTCACTGCCGGGTGATCCGGCGATGTGTTAATCTTGCATGCATAGAGGTGCAGTTCTTTGGGACGTTGACCGGGAACTCTTGTCGTTTTGTCCAGACATCTTGCCAAACCGTTCATAGCTGTGGTGAATCCAATCTATGAGTACTCAGCACGCCCTTTCTTTTGCCGGTTTTCTGCTAGATCCAATTCGGGGGGAACTTAATAAGGATGGCGTCCCAATCCCTTTAGAGCCAAAGGTATTGGATTTGATTGTCTGGCTGGCGACGCATCCCGGACAACTTGTGTCGCGCGAAGACCTTATCGAAAATGTTTGGAATGGGCGGATCGTTTCGGATTCTGCCATCTCAAGCGCCATCAATGCGGCAAGAGTGGCTCTCGGCGACAGCGGCAGCAAGCAACGCCTGATAAAAACAGTTCCACGTAGGGGTTTTCGTTTCCAAGGTGCGGTGGAAATTTCACAGGCTTTAATTTCGGGCGTCACAATAGACAGGCCATCTTTGGCAGTTCTGCCGTTTGAAAATCTTTCGGGCGATCCCGAGCAAAGCTACTTCTCAGGTGGAATCACCGACGACATTATCACCGAACTATCAAGATATGATGAGCTTTTCGTAATTGCTCGTCATTCAAGTTTCACTTTTCGCGGTGCATCGGAGAGACCCGACGAGATTGCTCGTGCTTTGGGTGTTCAGTACATCGCCGAGGGATCAGTTCGGCGCGCCGGTGGGCGGATAAACGCGCCAGTTCTGGCTATAACCTGACCCATGTTCGGGATTTTGTGGCCTATGCTGTTCCGGAAGAGAAGGCGCATTACTTGGAGCATCTGGTCCTAGCGGGTCTCGACTAATTGCCGTGTTCAACCTCTGTCAAAATGCCATTGTAGATCGGCGGCTTGGGGCTCGGAGCGGCCATACTCCTGCGGTTTCTACTCAGACTGTTCTTCTAGGGTCAGGACGCTCACGGTAAGAATTGAATCCGCGACCCACACGTGCGGAGGTAACTTGTATGATCAAGGGTATTTCTAAGCGGACCAAAATCAGCGGCTTGCTATGTGTGACGGCGGCAATCAGCGCCAGTGTTGTTTGGTTCATAATGTATGGACCGGGGTCTTGGACTGGCAACATATCCAATCGCGACCTCTTTGATTCAACGGCAGATGCTGGCCTGCCTAGAGAGGTGAATGGAAAATCCGCTAAACTCCTCTCGGCCTTCCACGGGCTTGACGCACTGCCACGCGTCTCCAATGTGATTTGCAGAGGGTCTGAGGGCAACACCGGAATGCCCGTGATCTTTTCGACTGAGGTAGACATCTCGACGATGCAGGCAGGGGACTTTAAAGTCACAACCCGGTCGGGCGCGTCTGGGACGATGCACTGCGTGTCGGTGCTGCCTGCCACAGACCCTGGTGAGTTGCGCACGGTTCTTTTGATAGGGCAATTGGGACCCGCTGACAGTGACCCACCGGTTAGAGTCGACGTTGTCGGACATTTGCGGTCGATCGACGGGAAGCTAGATTTTCGGGGGGCTAGTGTGTCGGTGACACCCTTAGAAGACGGGCCGTCGATTGTTTTGGCCGAAGTCGTGGAGGACTGGACATTAGTCGGCACTTTGGGTCCGCGTCGCGTCAGAGGCAGCCTCTGCCCGACGGAAGGTATAGTTCAGGCGGTCCGTGTCACGTGGGAGGGTGGTGTGACGCTGAAAGATGGTAGCGAACCAGGTGAGGTAGAGCGCGATCAATATACGATCACCGTCGAGGCGCCCGATGGGACCCGTCGTGAAGTGAAGCCGATCGCGCTGGCCAACCTGGGTGACGGAGACAACAATCATATGCTTTGCATGGACACGACAGATCGGTCAATCTCAGTATCCTTTCCAGAAGGCATCTTGACGGACCCGAATGATGATTTGAACCCAGCCACAATGGTTTACGTAACTCCGTATCGCTAAACGTACTGTTATGACAACTCCGTAGACTTAGCGGCCATGGACACGTCGTCTCGTACCGGTGCGTTGTGAGGTGCAATAGGCTTGAGCGATAGAAGCGGGATAGAAGGTCAGGTTTGGGCTCAACGCAGTCACCTGACTGATTTACTCAGATGACCGGTTAGCGGCTTTGAGCGGACGTTCAACCCAGAAAACTCAGACTTTCGACCAGGAACGACCGCTCTCACCGAAAGCGGTCGCTCTCCCAAATCTTGGCTACGACCGGTTTGCGGACTTAGCGGTCATTGATTGCCAAAGGTGCGTGAAGTCAAAAGTTGTGACATACTCTCAATATTCAGGGAGGATTGATTATGGCTGGCTGGCATATCGAAGGCGAGTACATGGAAACTTGCAACTGCGATTTCTTGTGCCCATGCAT
>NZ_JBXWSJ010000112.1:0-5473 GCF_059613365.1 Ruegeria sp. BHSA163 | reverse complement strand
CGCGTCATTTCCTGAGATGGACAAGCAACTCAGTCAGTCAAAATAACTACAAAATGCCCACAACTCGAAGGGGCTTAATCTTTTAATTTTCAGGGTCGGCTTCGTCCGCAACTCGGACCTAGAGCCTTTTCTGATGAAGGTCTGATTAAACCCTTAAGCTGACCTTCGTGCGCCAAAACGCAGATCATCGATCATAAACGGCTGCTTTAGTCGTAAGCGGACGGTCGTCAAAAATTGGCGAAGGTCCGCTTTGCGGACGAAGCCGCCGTTAGCCGCACCGCAGCACCTTTGGCCTGCATGAACGACCGCTTCGCGGACCAAGCGGACTTGAGCGTCACGTGCCAGACCTAACAAAGCCCAGCGATTTATCGACGACGTTCTTCAGAGTTTTGCCGTGCGTAAAGCGATCAAAGTTTTCAAAAAATTGCCTAGCTATCTCGCAAATGTGCGCTGTATCGCGGCGCAAAATATGCTGTGAACGCCTTTACCTCAGGTCGACGATAGGCGGACGGATTCACCAATAGCCAAACGGTTGATCCTAAATCTGCAGGCAACTCGATACAGTGTACGAGTGAATCGTCGCTTTTCATGAAACGTGTTGGGAGAGTTCCAATGCCGGCCCCCATTTGAACTGCTGTTTCCATCGACTTGATGTCTTGGCAGGTCATCGCAATCTGATCTGAATCGATGCGTTCAAACAACCAATCATTCAATGAATCAAGTCTCTGGTTTCCACCAAAAACTAAAAATTTGTGCCCACCCATTTCTGTTTCTGAACGCGGTAGATCAGATTTGGCTGCGTAGGACTTTGACGCAAACAAAGAATGCGTAATGGTGGCTAATTTTCGGCAAATCAACGATGGCTCGTCGATTTCCTTGGTTGCCCACCTAATTGCGATGTCGACTTCTCCTGCCGATATGTCGAGGGCCGCGTCACTCGGGATCAATTCGAAGCTCGCACTCCTGTAGCTTTCGACAAAGCCTTCGAGCATTGCGGAAAGGCGCGGATTAAATGCGTCGGTCACTGCCGTTATTCGAATGGTGCGAGATTGGGAAGACACCAGCCGAGCGGCGGTCGCATCCAATGCTTTCGCCGCGTCCTCAACCGCTTCGGCGTTTGAAACCAGCGCGAGAGCGTCCTTGGTCGGGTGAAAACCCTGCGTGCTGCGTTCAAACAAAACCAGGCCCAGTGTGTGCTCCAATACCTCTATCCGTCTTGCGACGGTTGGCTGCGCCATCCCTAAAGTCTTGGAGGCCGCCAGTGTAGAGCCCGTTCTCAGCACGGCAAGGAAAACGCGCACGTCTGAAAGGTTAGCAAAAACGCTCTTCATTTTTGTAGAACAACACAACATTACCGCGGATACCAGCGCAATCCTCCAAACCTTAGGCTTACCCCAACGCAACGAGAGGACAGACCGATGACACTTACGTTCCCGATTTTTGGCATTTCAGGTCTGCTAGGAGTGTTTCGAACGAATGTGGTGAAACCCGCCACTAAGAGCACCCCAGAACATGAATTGGCCTATGAAGAACGCGCTTTTCTGCGAGAGCTGATCGCACGAAACCCAGAAGCCCTTGAAAACGAACAGGCGGTCATGGCGATGATGACCCAATACCCAAGAAGCTTTTGAGCAACAACTATCGACGGCGGGAGAGTTAGTTATCGCCGACGGCAGATTTTCAAATAACCAACTGTAGGCGTGCAAAGCTTCCGCCGGAAGCTGGATGTGGCTGAACTGAAGAACAGATACGATGCCACCAGTGTCTTCTTGAATGTTAGGTATTCATTTTGAAAATTTGGATAGAAACCAAATAGGCTGCTGAGGCCCAAATTACACATCTATTGTTACTCTAAGGAATGGTCGCGATGTTATTAGCGAGACGTTGCAAAGTCCGCTTTCTGCGCATTGCTGTAATTGGGGCATAGCGCAGCATTGGTCAAAGTGGCCTCGGTGCAGACGTTCGGCAGAATTCAGCGAATGTCTGCTACGCGGACATAGCTGCATTAGTCGCGAGGCAATCCTAATTCGACAAGTGTCTCAAGCGCATCGAGATCGTTCTCATACCATTCCGGCCAGCTTGGCTGAAGAAACGCGTCTCTGTAATTGTCTTTTGTCAGCTCCGGACGTCGCTGCAGCGCCGCCGAAAGATGCTTTTTCGCACGATCTGTGAATCCCATTCGCACACAACCCACCGCGCAGATCATAAATACGAACCAAGGCGCATTTGTGTACCTGCACGCCGCTTCCATGTCTGCAATATAGGCGTCATCAGGGACCAACCCGTTTTCGACCCAGCGCCCCAAGGCGGAAAAGAAATGGTACATTGTGGCCCGCGGATCCTTGGGGTTCAGCTTGAGGCATTCCTGCGCGCTTCTGAGCATCAGGTCCCCATCCGTGGCGGGATCGAACAAGCTTACCATGCACATCGCATAGTGGCACTGAACATTGTTTGGATTAAGCGCAAGGGCGCGGTTCACCGAGACCGATCCATCGCGCGGCTCTCCCGCCATTGCCAGCAAGACACCCAGTACGAGATGCGCCACTTCCTGTCGGTCGTCCAACTCCAATCCGCGTTTCACGCTGTCAATCGCGTTCTTGAGTTCCGACGCGGGATCCTTGCTCCACCCTGATCCAAGGCGCACCCACCCATTGCGCGCCAACATCACATGCGGATCGGCAAAGGTAGTGTCGCTCTCAATTGCTTTCCGGAAAAAGGTGTCGGCGGTGTCTATCGCCTCGGGCGTGAATTTCACTTGCTCGGAAATCCCTCTTTGGCACATTTCCCATGCTGTGAGGCTCTCAGAGGGTTTCTTACGCGCCAACGTGCGTTCGTGGGCACCCAGTTCAGGTTCGACAGCCGTGACGATGGCAGCGGTCAACTCGTCCTGAACAGCAAAGAGATCATCTAGAGTGCGGTCCCATTTATCGGCCCAGACATGGGATCCGGTTTCCGCCTCGATTAACTGGGCGGTCAAGCGCACCCGGTTGCCCCCACGCCGCACGGAGCCTTCGACGACATAGCGCACGCCCAATTCGCGCGCGACCTGCCTGATATCGGTCGCGGTGCCCTTGTAAACAAAGGTCGAGTTCCGGGCGATGACAAATAGGTTTCGGAACCGGCTGAGTTCGGTAATCACGTCTTCGACGATTCCGTCGGCGAAAAACTCCTGTTCGGGATCCGAAGACATGTTGTCGAATGGTAGAACGGCAATCGAGGGGCGCTCGGTTTTTTCTTCCTGCGCTGGCGCATTAACGCCATTGATCTCGACCCGCCAAACCTCGACCGGTTCGGGGATGTTCTTGACCATTTGCTGGCCAAGTTCGGTCATGGGGGCATCAATCTTACCACGAAGCTGGTCATGGACACTGCGCGAGATGCATATCCCGCCCGGCGGAGCGAGGCTTTCTAACCGTGCCGCCACGTTGACGCCGTCGCCGAGGATGTCATCGCCGTCTTCGACAACGTCGCCGACATTTATGCCGACGCGAAAGCGCAGGCGCTGGTCCGCGGGGCCGGTTTCACGCGCCACCATCTGTTCCTGGACTGAAATCACCGATCGCATGGCTTCGACCGGCGAGGGGTATTCGACCAAGATGCCATCGCCCATCGTCTTGATGATCCGCCCGTTGGCTTCGGCCACCGCCGGGTTAATCACGTCGCTCCGTGTTGCGCGCAAACGCCGGATAACGCCTTCTTCATCGATAGCCATCAGACGAGAGTATTCCGCCAAATCGGCGGCAACGATGGTGGTAAGTCGACGTTGCATAAGAAACTGTCGCAGTCGGATACGCCTAATTCAACAGTTAAAATGTTGAACCCTACGCAATCATAGGATTGGCCAATTCTAAACCAATACTGCTTTGGGCTCGAAGCGGACGTTGGCCCAAAATCGCGAATGACCTCTACGCCGACTAAGCCGCCGATAAAGTCAACTTCGCAAACTTCCGCTTCGGCTCCTAGTCACTGAAACGTGTTGGCCGCTTCAGATAGCCTAAAACGGTGGGGAGTGTGCTAGAGTGCAGCAATGATGAACAACGACCTCCCGCTACTGAATGCTGTACGATGTTCCATGGGCGACCCGAAGGCGCAGGTTCTTAGTTGGAACCGACGTGCCCTAGCTGAAGGCTTTGCCGACGCGATGGCCGGAGGCGAGGGGCTCATTCTCCATAGTGGAACGCTCGCGACAAATGGGGTCGAGCGGGCGTATCAACTCGTTGAAAAGGTTTGCCGGGTTATGCCGCCCGGGCGTGAACCGGGGTCGTGGCTCTACTGGAAGCGCGAAGCGCAGGCATATGCCTCAGGACTACTTGATGGCCCTTTTTCCGGCATCCGGGCACCTGACTGCTATGGCGTCACTTATACGCGTGAGCCCTCTGCGCGTGTTTTTGTAGAAGCTGTAACAGACGAGCAGCCTGAATGGTCGGCTGATACCCATGTTCACGCGGCGCGCGCCTTAGGTTCGTTCTCCGCAAGCGTTGCGGGCACGCCGGACACTGAACGCCATAATTGGATGGCAGTAGGACGGGCCCACAGTTGGACAGAAATTGCCGCAGACATATTGAACGATCCAGTTACTCTGAAAGATGATGTTGTTCTCAGACGCTGGCTCGCCGGGCCAAATCTTGCTAGAACTAGGGACCTTTGGAATAACATTGATCTCCTTCAGGCGGCACTGTCGGACCTTCCCAAATGTTTTTGCCACCACGATGCTTTCAACCGCAATCTGTTATTTTGTGAAACAGATGAGGGAGAATCAGAAATTGTCGCCATCGACTGGGCATTCGCTGGCTATGGTGTTGTTGGAGAGGACCTTGCCGCCGCTGTTGGAGCATCGTTGATGTTTCTGGATACTAAATCGGAATGCGCGAGCGACCTGACTGAGCGCATGTTTTCCAGCTATCTGTGTGGGTTGCGTGATGAGAATTGGGCCGACGTATCGGCGGATGTTCGTCTTGGTTTCTGCGCAACCATAGCGATGATGTTTGCATTGGGCGCCATTGGCCCATGGTTGCCGCTTTTACGTGACCCCGAGCTTGAGCCAGTTGTGAAGGGCATCACCGGAGCCGATCCTGACCAGTTCATCGAAAATCTTTCCAAAATTCAGGAACACTTCCTAGACCTCGGCGAAGAAGCAGTCGCGCTAACTGGCGGCTGAAAACTTAGCGCGGTGCCAAAATGATATGCGTCGCATTGGCTCAACGCATAAAGGACATGCCTATGGTGTACTGTGAAAACGAAGTCGTTCGGACAACGCGCAGCATCGGTCATTTGGGCTCGCAGCCGCCGTTCGCTGCAGCTTGCATGAACGTCTACTTTCGGCAGATCCAGCCGTTGGCCAGTCTTCTTTCCAGCGACCGGCTTGCGGACGAAGCCGACCCTGAAAATTAAAAGATTAAGCCCCTTCGAGTTGTGGGCATTTTGTAGTTATTTTGACTGACTGAGTTGCTTGTCCATCTCAGGAAATGACGCG
>NZ_JBXWSJ010000111.1:0-5559 GCF_059613365.1 Ruegeria sp. BHSA163 | reverse complement strand
GTGTGTAGCCGGTGACATCTGCAATCAGCAAATAACCTGTGTGCGTTGTTGTCATCGGCTCCCCCTGATCGAGAAAAAGATACAGTGCGCTCATTTTAGTTGGAATTTTTAATCAAACAACAACCATGCCCGTATTGGGCTCGGTGCGGTCATTCGCTGAAATGCCGCGAGCGACCGCAATGCGGACAGAGCCGCCTTTCAATATTGGAGTTGCTAATACGTGAAATAATTCGCCTTATACGATTTACCCGAGGAGAAAAATCAACATGGATAACAAGGTCTGCGTTATAATTGGTTTCGGTCCCGGGCTTGGGACAGCTTATGCCGAAACATTCAAAAATGCCGGATATGACCTTGCGCTTCTCAGTAGGTCCGGCGTGGGGCTCAGAGAATTGGAAGGTGCCGACAATTCCGTCAGAGCATATGAATGTGATGCTGGAGACTCGGAAAGTCTTAGAACTGCGCTGAAGTCGGTCCAAAACGAAATTGGTGAGATCGACGTTGTTATCTACAACGCGGATCTCGCCCAGTTTGGCCCGATCGAAGATGTTACGGAAATTCAATTCGAGCAGAGCTGGCGCGTCGGCGCGCTGGGATTATTCACCACAGCCAAGCTTCTAGGGCCTCAAATGTCTGAGCGAGGGTCGGGTGCCATCGTTATATCCGGTGCCACCGCTGCCCTTCGCGGGAATGTATGGACTACGGCCTTCGCACCTTCGAAGTCGGCCCAACGCACGTTGGCGAATTCGCTGGCAAAGCAACTCGGACCGAAAGGAGTACACGTTGCCTACTTGGTCATCGACGGCGTAATCGACACCGAAGACACTCGAGCAAATTTTGCACCGAACGAACCCGACGAGTTCTTTATCAATCCTGCCAAGATTGCTGAAACCGCATTGATGCTTGTAAAGCAAGACAAGTCCGCATGGACCTTCGAACTCGACATTCGTCCGTTCGGCGAGAAGTGGTAATTTAACTGCAGTTTGAGTGAAGGTTTTGTGAATGAGTCCGGCACTAGGTGTGAGTGCCGCTGACGGAGGATCGAAGGTTGGAAATTTTAGGAAGCGTCGCCTTTGTAAGTGGCGGCAGCGGTGGACTTGGTTCTGAGATCTGTAAGCAACTCGCACGCAACGGAAGCAAAGTGCTTGTCGGATACCGCAATGGATCGGACCGCGCTGAAGCAGTCTGTGCGGACATCAAAAGCCAAGGCGGCACGGCTTTCGCTGAACAGTTTGACCTCACCGATCCTGCTTCAGTGCATGCCTGTATTGACAAGATAGTCAGCAAGTTTGGTGGGCTGGACATTCTCGTGAACAATGCCGGCATGGCGTCTGGCGGGCACAATGTGCCAAATGGTGATCTGGACGCACTCACCCCGGAGATTTGGACAGAAATGCTAACGGTGAACTTAAGCGGTCCATATTATCTTACCAGAGCTGCTGCTCCTCATCTGCGGACGTCCAATTGGGGTAGAGTTGTAAACCTTTCATCTACAATTGGGCATGGGGATTGGGGCGCCGCCGCAGCCTATGCACCAAGTAAAGCCGCTGTCGTACCCCTTACAAGGTTTCTGTCTGTAGCCTTGGCTCCCGATATCACGGTGAACTGCGTATCTCCTGGTTTGATGGAAGGGACGCAAATGTCTGGTGGGGCTCCCGAAGATTACGTTGCAATGTGGCGAGATCGGTCGCTTCTTGGAACAACAACCTCAATTGACGACGTTGCGCAGCAGGTGCTGTTGTTTTGTAAGAGCCCTACAATTACCGGACAGACTGTCGTGATAGACGGGGGTATTCACTTTATCTGATGTCCGCAATGGGCTCGAAGCAGTCGTTCGCCGCTACTTGCTCGTGGGACTGCTTTGCGGACTAAACAGCCATCCGAATTTATCTGAGAGCCGTCAATTTTCGAAGCGACATGAAAAGCTAGTGGGATAAAGTGGGTCGCCTTTCCCGTCATACTTTGCAACACTCGGATACGCGCATAGGGGCCTAGAACCAGTTGGTCGCGCCTGCTCGTCAAGCCAATACGCAGTGATTTCATCAGGAGCTTCACCTGACTCTACCCACGCGTCGATTTCGGTCAGGAAATTTACCCACGAAGGTCCGGGACCTCCAAAGCAATGCTCTACTCCCGGCATCATGAACAATCGGATGTCGTCAGACGCACTTGAGTCGTGTTCTAGGAGATCCTCATAATATCCAATCATCGCCAACCCGGATGCTGCACTATCGTGCCAACCCGAATACAGCAGCATTTTTCCGCCTCGTGCGCGGAAAGCTGACAGGTCAGGGTCGGTCGCATTCAGGGTTTCCGCGGCTGCCGCTGAGTCCTTCGCGTAGTTGCTGAAGTCAAAATCCACATATGTCCAGTTGGGATCATTGTAGACGAAATACTTCATTATACCGTTGCCGAAGCTGAACAAGGCACTGGGAGACACCGGAGCCTCAAATCCACCGGCCCCGACACCTTCTTGGAAGTCTCCATCAAAATAACTCAATCCACCGGATATCCAGCGGCTCCAACCGTTTGGAGCCGTTTCCCCACCAAAGGGAAAGCCGTAGTAGAGGCTGTTGCCATCAGAATCCGACGGTCCATCATAGACGACTTTGAATGCCGCGACTTCCTCTGCGCTCAAGCAGTTTACAGACTTACTACCTTCGCATTGCAAGCTTGAAACATCGAAATTGCACTGTCGTGGGTCGTTGAGAATACCGTCTTCTAGCCCATCTAATGCATCACAGGCTGCGAGATAAGAAGTTTCGACCAACGCCTGTGCTTCAGGTCCTATAACTGCCTGCGTTAAGTCTTGTGGGTCCGGATACATCGCCTGATTAATTTGGGTCGCCTGCACAGCGATACCTGTCCAGTTATGGGCCTGTGCCCCTGCAACAACTGCGTCGAAATCCTCGGGATAGCGTAGTGCCGACATAATTGCCTGACCGCCGCCGCGAGAACAGCCCGTAAAGTAGCTGTGGGTAATTGGCTTCCCATAAAAAGCGTTGGTCAGGGCCTTGGCTGTTACCGCTGTTCGGTGCACTGCCAAATGTCCGAAATTTACGAGAGCTTCCAAATCATTTAGAGCCCAACTTGCATCACCCGGATGGCCTTGGTGGCCTGTATCGGTACCGACGGTCGCATAGCCCGATTGGAGAGAGTTAAACATCAGTGATGTATTCATCACCGATCCGACAAAACCGCCTCCTCCGCCCATGACGAATTTGCCATTCCAATCATCTGGCAGCAGAAGCTCGAAATTGATCTTGCCACCGATCACACCCGCGACCTTACAGTGTGATACAGGCTCGGTTTCTGCGGACGTCTGAGAGAGCATCACGTCAGGAAGTGACGGCAATTCAGTAGCACAGGAATTTTGCGCAGCGGCCTCTTGTCCCGATGTGAAAAAGAAAACGAGCGATACTGCAACAACCAGCGAGAATTTCGTTTCTTCTGATGTCAACGCGTTTGGATGCATCTTTATGTTCCAACCTGGCAATCAAGAATTGCCGCACAATGTCGACGCAATGTGGATCATTTTTTGAGCAACACAGAAGCGTCTTGATTTCTGTTGCGAAACTATCTGAACCGGGTACTCTCTTCAAGTTCGGTCGGTCGGCTTTGGGCTCGGAGCGGTCATTCGCTGCAGTTGGTACGAACGACCGCTGTAGCAGAAGAATAGACCTTGTTCGGATGATCTCTGTACCTGGCCTGATGCACATAAATGGCCACATTGGAAGTTGAAGCCAGCTCTAGCGCTCGGCCCGTTCAACCCAAGTTCTTCTAACAAGACCTTCGTGAAGTATCAGAGGACAAGTGCAAGTCTGCTCAGCGTCGATGACGCTTTTCAATTCGCGTTCAATCTATTGTAAACAGCTCCTGTCTTTCAGCAACACCGCGCAATCTGTATTGCCCCAGCGAAACAAGATTTGGGATGGATTTCACTAAGTCCTCTGCCACCTTGTTAGAAATAATAATGTTCTGATCTAGTGCGCTGCACATGCCAAGAATTCGGGAGGTTGTATTGACTGTCGGGCCGACCACTGTGAAGTCCAAACGAGACCTGCCGCCAATGTTGCCATAAAGTACATCGCCAGCGTGCAGCGCAAGAGTGAAGCCTGTCGTTGCTAAACCGTCCACTTTTCGTCGTTTGTTGAGTTTATCGAAGGTATCTCGCAACTCAATCGCCGCGTGAATCGCGACTCTGCGAGCGTCCGGAACCTGATCAATATCGAAGATCGCAAGCATACCATCTCCCATGAATTTCAGAACGTTTCCGCCATGGCGTTCGACTATGTCGACGGCTTCTGCGAAATAATCGTTTAGCAATTCTATTATAGAATTTCCTGGAAGCGCCTCCGATAGTTTTGTAAATCCTTGCAAATCAAAATACCAAATTACGGCTGAAATCGTTTCGGATGAACCTCGGGTGATGTCCCCGGAAAGAACGCGCCTGCTGGCGTCTCTGCCCAAATAAGCGGCAGTAATGTCTTCAGCCATGAGTCTGTTTGCCCCACACTTCAGCGTCAGGCAAAGTGGCGAAATCAATTCACGCAAACCGTCAAGTTGCTGACTTGTAAAGCCACCGCTTGCGTCGGTTGTCAACGAGATAATGGCCCCTTCCTCGGCCTGCATTGGATCCACGGGCGTAGCATTATCCTGAATAAGGAAGAAACGTTTAACAGCGAAGTAATCTGTTGCACCGCGTTCGCGAAGTTCGTCAAAGATTGGAAAGTTAAGCTTAGGTTCTTCGACTGTCAGGTCTTGTCTGATCTCTTCAAAGTTGTTTGCTAAAAGATAGTAAATCGGGCTTAGAATGTATTCTTCCGGCGCATCCGTTCTTCGAACAAAGTCTTGTCGCTCATTTCCTCCATCTCTGTGCCAGCGAAAAGCTACTGTCCCAATCTCGGGATGATGAGCGCGCACAGTAATGTTTGCTCTTTGAAGTGGAATTCCTGCTGAAACAAGACGGTTGCAGAATGCTTCAAGCCAGATTTCAACCGGCGCATTCTCCAAACCCTGTTGAACCAGCCAATCAGCTAAGTCTTTTATGGCGGTGGTCAGTTCCCAGTTTTGGATTAGTGGGGCTGCCATGATGTCCTCATAATGAGTTATCGGAAGACATAGTTCGTAGTCTAATTCACTTCAAGGACACCTCAAATTCAATTTTCCCAAGGTGCTCGCAACCCTAAGCAGATCTTCGAAGATATGACTTTGAAACGTCGGCTTCGCGGACAAATTGGATGTCGTTGAAAGTCGCGTGACAACATACGGAAAGAGGTGCTGTCAGACGAATTCGAACTCGTCTCTGGTATGCCAGTGACACTGTACTTTATTCCGCGCCAAGTTCGCGCCACTCGGCAAGAGCGGCGGTGCGTGTCAGCTTGAAGATGTCTCTGCTGGCGAGCGATCTTTCCTGGTTGAAATGGTTATAGACGGAGGAGTGGACGGAGGCGAATTTCTGCAAACTTCGCATACGCCGGAAACGTTGCATGGCGCGTTCGAGTCGTCGAAACGGCAGGTGCGAGTTTTCAACTCGGTTATTGAGCCACCTGCCCGTCT
>NZ_JBXWSJ010000110.1:0-5941 GCF_059613365.1 Ruegeria sp. BHSA163 | reverse complement strand
GGACGGCGTGCTGACCGTTACGATTCCAAAACCACCCGAGCAGGTGGCGAAAGCAAAGAAAATCAAAATCGAGTCTTCGGGATAAGTAATCATCCGAAAACTGAACAGAAGGTTCCCCGTCGGTTCACACAAAGCGATCCGCCGGGGGACACTCGGCACGCGGTGTATTTGATGATCGGAATGCCGCGCATCGTCGGCGATTGTTTTGCCCAGCGCGTACGTATGCCGATGAGATCAGTCCGATAGTTGTTCACGGCGTCGCATGTCGCTCATTTTTGGAGGCCAAGATTGTTCTTAGAACATGTTCGACCCAGTTGCCATCAGTTCTTGTCAGAGGAACCTCGATTAAGCGGGAACCCGGCTTCAAAAGGTGCTCCACTATGATCAGACTCGGAGGGTCGAAAACCTAGTCCGGCATTCATTGCACTTGCTGCTAAGGTTCGTCCGCTTGCGAACAAGATGACGTTTATCGCGACGGTTGTTCTGTTGTTTCTGGTATTACCGATAGCGATTTATCAATCGAACAGTTAAGGATCAGGTTGTACGAGGGCACAAGCAATGCCAGGCAACACATTCGCAGTCCGACATCTCTGCAAAATATTTAGCCCAGTGTTTCAGGCTTAATTATCCTTGGAGGCGCGTATTACAGCACCAATTTGCATTAGTTGATCAGATAGCGGGTTTGTTTTCCTCCAAACCAAGCCAATTGTACGCGACGGGCGAGAGCGGGTGAACCGAGCAACGGACACATCGGCAGATCGCGTCTCTAACTCAACTGCCATTTCCGGAATTAGCGTTACACCCATACCAGCACCGACCATTTGAACAAGCGTTGATAGGGAGCTCCCCTCCATTAATTCACTGGGCCTATTTTCACCAAACTGACAGAACGAAAGTGCTTGATCGCGAAAGCAGTGTCCCTCTTCTAACAACAGCAGGCGCATAGTTCGCAGTGTCTGTGGGCTTGGGACTGGCTTGTCTGCGTCCTGTGCGATGCGGACTAGCACAAAATCCTCTTCGAAAAGAGCATATTCCGTCAGCGCAGGTTCCGAGATCGGCAGGGCCACAACCGCGATATCGATACGGCCCTCTTGGATTTCCGCTAATAGGGTTGCCGTCACCGCCTCGCGGAGATGTAGGTCGAGTTTCGGAAATTCGCGTTTTATAGCGGTGATTATCGTCGGCAGAAAATAGGGCGCGACTGTGGGTATGATTCCAAGTCGCAAGTTCCCCGCCAGCGGTTCTTCCGATGCGCGTACAAGTTCTTCTAGTTCGTCTACCGCAAACAGAATTTGACGCGCCTTTTCGAGCAAATCTTCGCCAAGTGGAGTAAGGCGGACGTCTCGGGGCAGTCGTTCTAACAGGGGAGCGCCGAACTGTGCTTCCAACTCCTTTATCTGCAGAGACAACGCAGGTTGCGAGATAGAGCAGGCTTTTGCAGCTCGACCAAAGTTTCGTTGCTTAGCCAGGGAGTCGAAGTACCAAAGTTGTTTTAGGGTCACCGCTATCATTAGTACAGCTTATCAGAACCTTTTGGATATCCAATTGGAGTTTATTGCGCACCATGATTAGAATTGTTCTAGTTGTAGACCGAGCTTTGCGCTCCAAGCAATTTAACTGTCGGGAGAGAACTATGGACGGCAATAATATCGATCCTGCTGGCGGATGTCCTGTAACACATGGTGGAAACACCGAACTAGGCAATAGCGTCACTAAGTGGTGGCCGAAAACTCTAAATCTGGACATTTTGCATCAGCACGGTGCGCGTACAAACCCGATGGATCAGGACTACGACCATCGTAACGCGGTGAAGGCGCTGGACTACGAGGGTGTGAAAGCTGACGTCAAAGCTCTGATGACGGAAAGCCAGAGCTGGTGGCCTGCTGACTGGGGACATTACGGCGGCCTGATGATCCGGCTCGCGTGGCATTCCGCTGGCTCCTATCGAATGGGCGATGGTCGCGGCGGCGCTGGGTCGGGCAATATCCGCTTCGCGCCTCTAAACTCGTGGCCGGACAATGCCAGCCTCGACAAGGCACGCCGACTGCTCTGGCCGGTGAAGAAGAAGTATGGAAATGCACTCAGCTGGGCTGACCTCATCATCCTGGCTGGCAACATGGCTTATGAATCGATGGGGCTTAGAACCTTCGGGTTTGGGTTTGGTCGCGAAGACATATGGGGCCCAGAGCAGGACGTGAACTGGGGTGCGGAAGACGAATGGCTCGCGCCGTCGGAAAACCGCTATGCTGACCTAGATGATACGTCGACGCTCTACAATCCGCTCGCTGCGGTTCACATGGGGCTGATCTATGTGAACCCAGAGGGCGTTAACGGTAACCCGGACCCGGCCCGTACAGCTCTACATGTGCGCGAAACTTTTGCTCGTATGGCGATGAACGATGAGGAAACTGCGGCGCTAACCTGTGGAGGTCACACCGTTGGCAAAGCTCACGGTGGAGGTGATCATGCCCATATTGGCGCAGAACCTGAAGGTTGTCCGGTTCATGCACAAGGGCTTGGTTGGAGCAATCCCGGTATGGATGGGAAGGCGACTAATGCCTTCACTTCAGGAATCGAAGGTGCTTGGACCAAGAACCCAACTCAATGGGATATGGGCTATTTTGACTACCTGTTTGGCTACGAATGGGAGTTGACCAAGTCGCCCGCCGGAGCCAACCAGTGGAAGCCCGTTGATATGCCCGAAGATGAGATGCCGGTTGACCCAACAGATCCTTCTGTTCACCGTACGCCGATGATGACCGATGCTGACATGGCGATGAAGGTCGATCCTGTCTATAACGAAATCTGCCAGAAGTTCCGAGCTGATCCGGAGTACTTCGCAGACACATTCGGTCGGGCTTGGTTTAAACTGACGCACCGTGACATGGGGCCGAGAGCCAACTATTACGGCCCGGATGTTCCGGCTGAGGAACTGATTTGGCAAGATCCCGTCCCGTCTGGCCCCACATCCTATGACACGGGTGTCGTGAGGGCGAAGATCGAAGCGAGCGGACTTTCGGCGGCGGACATGATCGCTACGGCGTGGGACAGCGCCCGTACCTTCCGCGGGTCCGACAAGCGTGGCGGCGCGAATGGCGCACGCATCAGGCTGGCACCTCAGAAAGACTGGGTCGCCAACGAGCCCGAGCGTCTGGCGAAAGTTCTGGATGTTCTGGAGCCGATCGCGGCAGAGACGGGCGCATCGGTGGCCGATGTCATTGTGCTGGCCGGCAATGTGGGCCTTGAACAATCCATCAAGGCTGCGGGTCATGATGTGAAAGTGCCTTTCTCTCCGGGTCGCGGCGACGCTTCCGATGATCAAACAGACGCCAGTAGCTTTGATGTACTCGAGCCCCTCGCTTGCGGGTTTCGTAATTGGCAGAAGGAAGAATACGCAGTTGCACCCGAAGAACTGTTGCTCGACAAAGCGCAGCTCCTAGGGCTGACGGCCGCCGAGATGACCGTACTGGTGGGCGGTATGCGCATGCTGGGAACCAACCATGGCGGTTCCAAGCTCGGTGTATTCACTGACCGTGAAGGCCAGCTAACGAATGACTTTTTCGTCAACCTGACTGATATGGCGTATAGCTGGCATTCGCTGGAAGATGGCACTTACGAAATCCGCGATCGTGCGACAGGAGATGTCAAATGGACAGCAACCAGCACGGACCTCGTTTTCGGTTCAAACTCGATACTTCGTGCGTACGCCGAGGTTTATGCGCAGGACGACAACGCCGAGAAATTCGTACGCGACTTCGTAGCGGCATGGACCAAAGTAATGAACGCTGATCGCTTCGACCTGTTGAATTAAGCGAACGAGACGCTCGGGCAGCGTTGCTGCCCGAGCGTCGTCATATACTACCAACGGTCTTGTCAGAAGAACTTTGCTTGAGCGGGGCAGGGGGTATGCGTAGCGTTTGGGAATGACCAAACCTGCCTCCTTCAAGTACTTTAAGACCAGTCCCGAGATCATCCGCCTCGCCGTGATGCTTTATGTCCGATTTCCGCTTTCGCTTCGGAATGTCGAAGATCTGCTGCATGAGCGAGGCATCGACGTGAGCCACGAAACCGTCCGATACTGGTGGAACAGGTTCGGCCCAATGTTTGCTTCTGAGATTAGACGCAAACGGGTCCAGCAACTTCGTGCATTCTCGAAATGGAAGTGGCACGTCGACGAGGTTTTTGTGAAGGTAAATGGCAAGCGACATTATCTGTGGCGGGCTGTTGATCACGAAGGCGAGGTGCCGGAAGCCGTTGTCACCAAACGCCGAAACAAAGCTGCAGCACTGAAATTCCTCAGGAAATTAATGAAGCGGCACGGCAAAGCTGAAGAAGTAGTCACAGATCGCTTCGCATCCTACAAGGCTGCGCTCAGAGAAATGGGTGCGTTGGAAAAGCAAATGACGCGCAGATGGCTCAACAACCGCGTTGAGAATTCTCATCTGCCGTTCCGACGACGAGAACGCGCCATGCAGCGTTTCAGGCGCATGCGAAGTTTGCAGAAATTCGCCTCCGTCCATTCCTCTGTCTATAACCACTTCAACCAGGAAAGATCGCTCGCCAGCCGAGACACCTTCAAGCTGACACGATCCGCCGCTCTTGCCGAGTGGCGCGAACTTGGCATGGAGTAAAGGACAGCGTCGCTGGCCTACCAGAGACGAGTTCGAATTCGTCTGACAGCACCGCCACACACCCAATTCATCGTAAGACATTAATGTGAGTTCCGGATTTTGTCCCGTTATTCCGGGGGTTTGCGCCGTGTTCCAACGTGCGGAGACGCCACCCGGAGACGGTATTTCTCGTATGGTCTTGTCAGAAGAACTTTGCTTGAGCGGGGCAGGGCGGTTGCATAGCATTTAGGAATGACCAAACCTGCCACCTTCAAGTACTTCAAAACCAGCCCTGAGATTATCCGCCTTGCGGTGATGCTGTACATCCGATTTCCGCTCTCGCTTCGGAATGTCGAAGATCTGCTGCATGAACGCGGGATCGATGTCAGCCATGAAACCGTCCGCTATTGGTGGAACAGGTTTGGCCCGATGTTCGCATCAGAGATCCGAAGAAAGCGTGTTCAGCAACTTCGTGCATACTCGAAATGGAAGTGGCATGTGGACGAGGTCTTTGTGAAGGTGAATGGCAAACGCCACTATCTCTGGCGAGCTGTGGATCACGAAGGAGAGGTGCTGGAAGCCGTTGTTACCAAACGTCGAAACAAGGTTGCAGCACTGAAATTCCTCAAGAAATTATTGAAGCGTCATGGTTGCGCCGAAGAGATCGTCACAGATCGGTTCGCTTCCTACAAGGCTGCGCTCAGAGATTTGGGTGCTCTCGAAAAACAACAGACGGGTAGGTGGCTCAACAACCGCGTTGAGAATTCGCACCTGCCGTTCCGACGAAGAGAACGCGCCATGCAACGCTTCAGGCGCATACGAAGTTTACAGAAATTCGCCTCCGTCCATTTCTCCGTCTACAACCACTTCAACCAGGAAAGATCGCTAACCAGCCGAGACACCTTCAAGCTGACACGCAGCGCCGCTCTTGCCGAGTGGCGCGAACTTGGCGCGGGATAAAGGACAGCGTCACTGGCCTACCAGAGACGAGTTCGAATTCGTCTGACAGCACCTTCGCGTTTTTGTTTTTCCTTGCAAGTGCAGCATAGAACAACACCGTGGGAGCCGCGCTTGGCACCATCATAGCAATCATCATGACCCACCACATCAGGAAGACCATTAACGCATAACCAGGTGTCCATTCTGCGGATGCCATCATCATGCCCGGCATTTCAATGGCCATCTGTGTCATAGTAATAGCCGACATGGGCATGCCGACCCCGAGCAGGGTATAAATCGCAGCGAGAACAACGACAGAAGAAAGACCTGCTATCACTATTAGCCGGTCTCGCTTCAAGCTGCGCTCTAGCGCAGTTCCAGTTGCTGTGGTC
>NZ_JBXWSJ010000109.1:0-5948 GCF_059613365.1 Ruegeria sp. BHSA163 | reverse complement strand
CCAGCGGTCAGACGCACCGCGCAAACAGGCCGGACACAAGACCGCTTCTGACCACACACCCCTCACAAAAATGTCTTGCTTTGCAGGAGCCATCCACACAGGACAAAGCGGACCTTACGGGGATGTCGTAACTAACGCACGTGACCTAAAGGCTGGTGGAACGGGTTGGTCGGCTTGGTAAGCTCTGGAGCGGCAAGCTACGTCACCCTTTGAATTGCAAGAACTTTCTACAATAGCTCGTGTTCTCTAAAACCAAGCTTCTACGGTTGATTTTTTGACTCAACTCTTTGACTCAGTCATTCTTCTCCAGGGGGGGAACGCGATATGAATGGCGCTGACCAGAAAAGCCAAGCAGACAGGTACGAAGAAGGTATAGCGCTTCTGGATGTGGGTGTCGGCATATTCGATGACGCACTCCGACTGGTTTACTGCAACCCCGCATTTCGCGAGATGCGACGCTACCCACAAGAGCTCTGCCGCCGTGGTGTTAGTCTAGAAGATTTGCTGCATTTCAACGCCGAACGCGGAGATTTTGGCGCGGGCAAAACTGATCGGCTAGTGGCCGATCGAATGAATGAGATTGGTGCCTCTGGTGAGCGCGCGCTCGAGCATGAGATGGCAGACGGGCAGATTCTAGCGATCAGCTATCGCAGAACGGCCTCTGGAGGAACGATGGTCACCTATCAGGACCGCACCGCCGAACGAAAAGCAGAAAGAGCATTGCGAGAAAGTGAGGAGCGCTACGCGCTGGTTTCAGACGCTGCGGAAGAGGCAATCTACGATTGGCACATTACCGACGACCAGTTTTATGCGTCCCCACGACTTGAGACTTTCCTAGGGCTTGAGACCGGTCCTAAGGGAGAGAGAACGTGGGTATGGCAAGACATTATTCATCCCGACGATTTGCCCTCTTACTTGTCAGCGTTGGAGGCGCATATATCCGGCAAGAAGAAACGATGGGAATGTGAGTACCGACTCAAAGTAGCCAGCGGAAAGTGGCGCTGGGTATCGGATCACGGCACCTCGATTCGCGATACTAACGGCTACGCGACGCGTATGGTGGCCGCAATTCGGGACATTACACCCAAGATTGAACGGGATGCAGCCCTTGCCGCAAGTGAGGAAAGATACCAGTTGGTCACTCAAGCTACCAGCGATGGAATTTATGATTGGGACGTGACCAATGATGTTCTGTTTGTCTCTGCTGACCTGAACGATCTACTCAGTTTGGACGAGGCCAATTCGTCTTCGACACGATGGGCCGAGCAGATCCATCCGGATGATTACGACGCTTATGTCAAGGCAATCGTTAACCATTTCAAGGGCGGGACTGATGCCGTTGAATGTGACTACCGGCAGAGGGCGCGTGATGGCGGTTACCGTTGGGTTCACGACCGAGGCGTTGGTGTGCGAAACGCCGAAGGCCGGGTCGTTCGGCTTGTCGGTGCCGTGCGCGACATAACTGAAATCCGGGATGCACGGGAACGAATTGCCCGAATTGAAGGTCGGCTACTCGGAGCAATTGAAACGATCGCCGATGGTTTGCTTTTGGTGGGACCTGAAAATCGCGTCGAGTTATTCAACGACCGCTACGTCCAGATCTTCAGCGACGCCGCTGGCGGCGCCGATTTGAGCAACCTAATTTATGAGGGCCGCGAATTCTTCGACATGATCCGCAACGGCTATGAGCTTGGGATGTTTACCGAACATCCAGACGGCGTTGACGGTTGGATCGCTGCCCGCCGCGTCGCTTGGGAGAAGCCAAAGGCGAACTGGGAACTAGAGTTGGGCAACGGTGTGTGGATCATGCTCAACGAACGTCGCCTGCCTGATGGTGGCCGCATCATGGTTTACAACGACATAACCGAATTCAAACGCAGGGAGGCAGATGCGCAGGCCGCACGGCAGCGGTTTGAAGACGCAATTGAAGCGATTTCGTCTGGTTTTGCATTGTGGGATGCCGAGGATCGGCTAGTTGTATGTAATGAGCGCTACCGCACCTACATGAGCGAACTCGCCGACAAGGTCGTACCCGGCGTGAAATTCGAAGAGATCATCGGTGCCGGCATCAAGCGCGGCCTATTTCCACTTTCCGAAGGAGAAGTAGAAGGGTATCTTGAGAGAATTGCCGAAAAACGCAAGAAAGCCTCGGGCGAAGCACGCGAACAGCTAGTCGCCGGGTACTGGCTGCAGATTACGGATCACCGCACTTCGGATGGTGGCATCGTCTCGATCTATACCGACATTACCGAACTGAAGACCAAACAGCTGGAGATCGAACAACAATCAGCGATCCTCGAGTTAACAATGGAGAACATGGGCCAGGGGATTACGCTGGTAGATAAAGAGCTGCGCACAATTGCGTTGAATTCGAAATTCCTCGACCTCATGGAGTTTCCTCGCGAACGCTTTCGCCCCGGATTCACAATGGAAGAGGCATTTCGGTTCAATGCTGAACGAGGGGAATATGGGCCGGGCGACATTGATACCCAAGTGCGCGAGCGGGTGGAACTGGCCGCAAAATTCTCACCGCACAAATTTGAGCGTATTCGTCCTGATGGTACGGTGATTGAGATTATCGGCAACCCTATCCAAGGTGGCGGCCTAGTTGCAACCTACACTGACATTACGGACCGCAAACTCGCTGACGAAGCACTGAAAGCGGCACTGGCAGAATTTAACGCGGTCATCGATCACGTCGACTATGGAATTCTGTTCATGGGACCGGATTTACGTGCGCGTATAATAAATCGGGCATTTGCGCGAATTTGGAACATCGATCAGAAATTCATCGACCAGCGCCCAACTATGCAGGAGCTGATAGAGTACAACAAAGGCACAGGAGTCTATGATGTCGCGCCGAAGGACTGGGATGACTGGCTGTCCATGCGGGTCGAGGCAATACGGGCAGGAAACATGCCACCGGGCGAGTTGTGTCGGGCTGATGGCATGACTTTGAGTTTCCAATGCGTGGACCTGCCGGATGGCGGTCGCATGCTGACCTATTTCGATATCACCGAACTAAAACGGCGTGAAGCGGAGATTTCCAACGCGCGTGATGCGGCTGAACAAGCCCTCAACGATCTGCGGCAAGCCCAAGAACGGCTCATCCAGTCCGAGAAGATGGCCAGCCTAGGCCAACTTACTGCCGGCATTGCCCACGAGATCAAGAACCCGCTGAATTTCGTCAACAACTTTGCCAAATTGTCTGGCGAGTTGTTGGAAGAATTACACGAGATATTAGAAGACCCGATCGCGGCTCTGGAGGAAGAGGATCGCGAGGAAGCTAAGGACCTATGGCAGACAGTACGCGGCAACTTAGGCAAGATAAACCAACACGGTCAACGTGCTGACAGCATCGTTAAAAACATGCTTCTGCATTCCCGTGAGGGGCCAAGCGAGTTGCAACGTGTTGCACTAAACCCGATCGCAGAAGAAGCGCTGAACCTTGCCTATCACGGTGCTCGGGCGGAGGACTCCAGTTTCAATGTCGAAATACGAGCCGACATTGATCCCGACGTTGGCCAAATCGATTGCTATCCGCAGGATTTGATGCGTGTTTTTCTTAATCTCATCAGCAACGGCATGTATGCGGCCAACAAACGTAAAGACGCGGAAGAAGGTGACTTTTCACCGACGATCTGGCTGTCGACGCGAGCCAATGGTGACCGCGTCAACGTCACTATTCGCGATAATGGTACGGGCATTCCAGAAGAAATGAGGGAGAAAATTTTTCTACCGTTTTACACCACAAAACCCGCGGGTGAAGGCACAGGGCTCGGCCTTTCGTTGAGCTATGATACCATCGTCAAGCAGCATGGTGGAACTTTGACTGTGGACAGTAAGCCAGGGGATCACACAATTTTTGTCGTTTCGGTCCCGGTCCATTCTCAGGGGGACCTAGCATGACAGGACAAATTCTGATGGTAGATGACGAACCCGACGCACAGGACCTGATTCGACAGAATTTTCGGCGGGAGATACGAAAAGGAGTCTACAGTTTTGGGTTTGCCGGGTCTGGCGAGTCCGCCTTGGACGCAATAAGTCATTCGAAAGAAGAAGTAATGTTGGTGCTTTCGGACATCAACATGCCCGGCATGTCAGGAATCGAGCTTTTGCAGGAACTGCGCGCTCGCTGGCCTGAATTACCGGTTATGATGATCACCGCCTATGGTGATGCAGCGACCGAGGCGAAAGTCCGGGAACTGGGAGCGGAACAGTTCCTGACCAAGCCCGTCGATTTTGTTGAACTGAAAGAGCGGCTCTCACGATTTGTCGGAGATGCGACGTGACGCCGCCACGCATTCTTGTTGTCGATGACGAGCCCGACCTTGAAGCGTTGATTTCGCAAAAGTTTCGGCGTCGCGTACGCAAAGGGGAACTGGATCTATTGTTTGCTCATGACGGCAAACACGCCCTCGAAGTTCTCGAAGAGAACCCTAAAATAGATATCGTCCTTTCCGACATAAACATGCCCAGGATGGATGGCCTCACTTTGCTTGAGCGGTTGAGCGAGATGGAAACTGATCTGCAAACTGTTATGGTTTCGGCCTACGGCGACATGAACAATATCCGCGCGGCTATGAACCGCGGGGCTTTCGATTTCGTGACCAAACCGATCGAGTTCGAAGATCTCGACCGGACCATTGCCAAGACGCTGGAACACCTTGAGTTGCTCCGCCAATTGCGCACGGCCCGTGATAATGCCGAGCAAGCGAGATTGACGCTGTCACGGTATTTCTCTCCTACGGTGGTTGAGACGTTGTCGCGTGATCCAGAGGCAATAGAGGCCAAGGGCGAGCGCCGCGTAGCAACCTTTCTATTTACTGATCTGGCCGATTTCACTCAGCTGGTAGAAAGCTCGGATTCCGACCTGATCGTCGAAATTCTCAACGAATACCTAGATGGCATGACCCGAACAATCTTTTCGCACGGCGGAACAGTCATGAAAATCATAGGCGACGCCATCCAAGTAATATTCGGTGCGCCAGTTGACGACCCGGAACATGCCGCGCACGCGGTGGCCTGCGCCTTGGCGCTCGACGAATTTGCCCAAGGTTTTCAGAAGAAACTATTGGATCGCGGCATCGCGTTGGGAGACACACGCATAGGTGTGAACAGCGGCGGTGCGATCATTGGCAATTTCGGCGGCAAGAGCTATTTCGACTATACAGCGTATGGCGATGCTGTGAACACTGCGGCAAGGCTGGAACAGGCTAACAAGACGATAGGGACGCGCATCTGCACTTCGGAAAGTGTTGCCAAGGGGATCGACAACTTCTCTGGCCGCCCAATTGGAAGACTCTTGCTGAAAGGCAAAACGCAAGCGGTGACCTGCTATGAACCCTTGTCAGAGGCGCTTGTCGACAGCGATCAAGTGAGAGATTACAAGGCGGCGTATGAGCTGCTAGAGGCGAGTGACCCCAAAGCGCGCCAATCCTTTGCGGCGCTTTTGGTCGAGTGCGAAGACGACCCCTTGATCTTGTTTCACCTTGGTCGATTGCTGGCCGGCGAAACTGGTGCAGACATTGAAGCAGTGGGTTGATCGCCAGACCTGTCCCAACGTCATTACCGCTAAACAACCATGATAAGGCTGCCCAACACTCGCCGCGAGCCGGTCGACCCCGACCCAACAATAACAAAAGGGTTGCCTATATCGGCGGCAAGAACTGCGATTATGCGACGTTTCATAGACGAGCAATACCACACAGCTTACTAACCAGCGCATGTCCACTTCGGGCTCTTATCAGTCTTTCGCTGCGGAGCTTCGCGCACAATTCTAATTAACGGCAACATTGGGCTCGAAGCAGCCATTCGCTGCGCAGTGCATCAATGACCGCTGTGCAGATGGGGTGGATGGCTCCTGCTCCATCGGCGTCGCGATGCGCCATAGTGCAGGTGTCGTTATCTGCGAGAGAGGAGTCACCCCATGCAAGTTACCACGATCG
>NZ_JBXWSJ010000108.1:0-6099 GCF_059613365.1 Ruegeria sp. BHSA163 | reverse complement strand
TGTACGTGATGCGCGCCGGGACATCTCTGAAAGTCGATCTGAAGGCCCATAAGCGATTTGTTAGAACTGGCCTGTAAAGCGGACAATCAGACAAGTTGCATCGAATGACCGGACAGAACCCAATGATTTCGAGGTTGGACACTGTACTCCTTGAATTGCGGGTTTCTGATCTCAAATTTCTCGCAGGCGACGCATTCTGCGGATGGCGAACTCGGCAAGAGCAATCAGCAAGATGGTGAACACAACCGTCGACAAGATTGACTTGCTCACCGACGCCAAACTTGCCGCTATAACCAGTGCTTCGGGAACGCCAAGACCGGCATTTAGCATCCAGACGATTAACCCATTCTCAGCATAGTCCGCGATTGCCGCGAGATAGGCTACAACGGCAACGGCTCGATACCATCGAGCAGTCGCGCCAAAGGATTGCGACAACCAATAAAGCGAGCTGGCGCTCGAAATCGCCAATAGGGCCGGGTACACGGTGTCCAGTGGAATTTGCATCAGTAGATAAACACGTCGTCCTTCTTCTCCGAGCGCGGAAATGAGTGCCAAGGCATCGGCGAAGGAATAGCCGGTTGGTCGCATGTCGAATGCCCTGACCCCGGTGATCCGTTCGATATCTGCAAGCGACCCGAAGACCATAAGGCAGTAAACGAGCACCGCGGCGCACCAGAACAGCAGGATCCGTGAACCATGCGTCGGGTAGGAAAGGAAGCTATTCATGGGTTTTCTCCAGCATTGACGCTGCTGGGCTATCAGTTTGCGGCCGGTTCAAGCATTATCATTTGATAACGTGAGTTAGGGGCGCATGGAATGGAAATTCATCTGAAAACCATAGAAGAACTCATGACGGAACTCCCGGACAAAGATCGGGAGACACTGGTAAATGCATTCGAAATACGTAACTTGCCAATCGGAAGTTACATGTCGAGCCAAGGTGAGCGAGACGAGAATGAGTATTTCCTACTAAGTGGACGTGCGCGAAGCATAGTCACCGATGCCGAGGGTACGGAGGTAACCCTGAACCTGTACGCTGCCCCAATGGTGATAACGCCCAACATGGCCAGAACGTCAGGTGGATGTTCGTTGGTGGATATTGAGATTTTGGATGACGCCGTTGCAGCGACAATGCCAGCTGCGCAGTTGATGGACCTAATGGTGAATTTCGAAAGCATACGAGAATGGGGTAATAACTTAATGCGCCAGGAGTTGACCCGCAAAGTCGGACGCGAGTGGTGCCTAGCAGCATTGAGCGCGCGGCAACGTTTAGAGTGGTTTCGAAGTGTACACCCAGGGTATGAGGCGCTGTTTGCCCATTTCCACATTGCTTCATATTTGGGAATGACGCCCGTCACACTGAGCAGAGCTCGCAACCGGTAACTACAGGCAAATAATTTTCGGCGAAGGCGGGCAAAGATCGGAGCCATTTTCCTGCAAGGCAATGGCGGCTTTGTCCGCATTGCGGTCGCTCGCGGCATTTCAGCGAATGACCGCACCGAGCCCAAAGCAGCCTTCAAATTGAATTTTTTCTCAATTGTAAGCACCGGATGAATACGTCAATTCATAAGAGTGGCTGTATAACTCGAAAACAATACCGAATGGATCTTCCACATAGACCATCCGGTAAGGTTTATCGCCCGGGTAGTAGTAACGAATGGGCATCCGCTGCTTTCCCCCGGCCGCTACGATTTTTTCAACCAAACCTTCAACGTCGGGATCTTGGATACAAAAGTGAAATGTCCCGTTGCGCCGGTAGTCTATGTTGTTTTCTGGCGCGTAATTCCCGTCGAATTCGAAAATCTCAAACCCAACGCGGTCCGCAGTAGCCATATGCGCTATGCGCAGTTTTTTCCATTCTGGTCCAAAGACATCCGTGCACATCACACCAATATCGCTATCATCCTCCAGAACGTCCGTCGGCGGCATGATGACGTAGAAGCCAAACACGTCGGAATAAAATTTTACGGCTTCATCAACGTCTGGCACAGAGAGCCCTATGTGAGAAAAGGATCGAGGGGTGCGCGACATGGTTGCTCCTTACAACTGTTGTGGACCAAAGATCAGTTTCAAAAAGATGATCTGCAGGTAGAAATCTGCCTAATACAAGAAAAGTCAAATTGTGTTTGCCAAATTCGAGACCACGGCCAACAAATTGATTGGCCCTCCAGCATTGACCTGCGGATAGACATTTGCCGGGCATTGAGAACGGCCAATTCCGCAATTCAGGCGCTCACGAAAAATCTTCGAATGTCCACACCGAGCCCAATGCGGCGTTCTAAGACTATCCCGCCGAACCGTTACTTCCATTTGATCATTGTCAAAAGAACCGGTCGGTTGTCTCATGGCCGAGCAATCAAGGTGCAAAGGAACCAGTTATGAGCTTACTTGTCCATTACACACTCAAGTCCGAAGATCATTACGAGGCGCAGATTACCGCCATGACTAATCTTGTGGCGGGATTGAAGTCGGAAAAGATCGACGGACTGCACTATTCGTGCTTCTCCACAGATGACCCACTGCGATTTATCGGCATCCTTGAGTTCCAAGACGATGCTGAAAAGCAGGCCTTCTTGTCCTCGGCGGCTTTTGACGCTTATCGCGAAGCAGTAGGGCCCACGTTCGCCAATCCTCCGACGACGACGAACATTTCAGAAATCGCTTCAACCCGCAATTGAACGCATGGTTTTTGACGCCCAAGCGGCTGTTTGTCTGGCGGAGCGAGTGTTCATTGGAAACTCCATTCCCGCCTTTCCGTGTGCGGAAAAATTATGTTTACCTACTTCTTGCGACTTGCCGCTCCCTTCGCAGAAGGGCCTTCCATTCGAGCGCCGGATGCTCTGATGGAGCGAATGGCTGCTTTTCGGCAATCAAATGTAGAGCGCTGGGCTGCGATGCGCCTACGGGACTTTCGTGAGTACAGAGCCGACGGCCTCGGCGACGTCGGCCACAAGGAGAGTCGGCCCTGGGTCAAAACGGTTCTCGTCTCCTGGATGATACTTCCCAGTCTGGGTGAGAATGCCGGCAGCGGCACCAGCAACCAATGCGCCAGAAATGTCACTCTCAGCATCGTCTCCTATCATTACGACTTCAGACAGCTCTAAGTTCATGCTGTGGGCGCCGGCGAGGAAGAAATCAGGAGACGGTTTACCCAATAGAAACGCGGATTTTGCGCTAGAGTACTCAAGTGCTTTGACAAAAGCGCCTACATCCATGCTGAGCTCTCCATCGGAGTCGCGAAAAACGCGATTTGCTGCCAATGCAATAAGCGGTGCTCCGTCCATAAGAATGCGGAAAGCTGCATTCAAGCGCTCATATGTGAAGTGGAGGCCTGCGTCACCAACCACAACCGCAACTGGTCTACCTGACGGTGTTTCTAAAAAGTCCTCGATCAGGTCTGGGTGAACTAGAAGATGTGGTGAATACCCCTTTTGCCTGGGCCAAACACACGCTACTTCTGCCGGCGTTATGATCTCGCTTTTGTCATTGGTGATTTTAAACGCCGCGAGTTTCTCAAAGATCAAGCGTTTCGGTTGTCGAGTGGAATTCGTGAGAAATCTGATCGGTAGTTTCGATTCACGCAGCTGCGAAACCGCGCATAATGCTCCGTCGATAAGGTGGTCCCCATCGTATAGAACACCAGCAATATCCAACAAAACACCTTTGGCCATGGTTCCTTGCATCGAGAACTCGAGTTGGTTACGTCAGCGGGACCCTAGAACATTCCACAAAATGGTCTCAGCAAAATAGTATCATACCAAACGCAATGAAAGACAGCTTCGTCCGTGGAGCCGTTATTTGCAATCGGGTTCTGCCATCGACACAATCAAATCTGTTAAGCCAATTTTCGAACGGTATCTCCAACAGCAACTGTGCCGTCCTTCGTAACGCGTGCATAGATGCCACGCAGTCTGTGCACTTTGCCCACCCCGGTGTTCACGAAAAGGCATGCATCGCGACCGTAGCGGTCAATGAACGATTGGCAGCCATTGTGGGGAAGTTTAGTAACAATAAACTCTGCACTGCCTATGGCGAATGCTGTACCAGGAGGCATGTTTGTTGGTGTCAAATCCATATCAATGAAGAAATTGTCCCCAGCAGGCGGCCAATATTTCCTTTCACCGGCGATTGCCCGAATGCAACCCGACATCATTATGCAAATCTGTGCATCCGGATCACCCGTTCCATCATCTAACGCATAGCCGGTGCCGTTCTTCCAATGATCACCGGGCAGGCCTTCCTTTGCACAAACTTCAAATCTATTCGGCACAACGCGCTCTCCGTGATCCGGGCGCATGACAATCATGTCTAATGTGCCGTTATCTTTGGGCGCGGCCTCTAGAATATCTTCAAGCCGGGCATTCAGAGAATCCAATGGTTGAAATGTTGAGGGGTTAATAGCAGCTTTGGGCATACTGTTATGCTAACGGGACAATCGAATTGGCGCAATCAACGCGCGCGTTTTGTTCAGCGTTTGTTTTACCCGCATGGCAGACATTGAACGGAATTTCGACGAATGACCGCGTTGAGCCCTTAGCTTCCTTTCGGATAAATGCCAGCCCTTGACCTAGTAGCAGTTTGTCTCATTCCTGCCTATCCTTCCTAGAAGATACGGGGTGACTTCGATGCACGACCATTTGGATGAAAACGGATTAGCAAACATGCGTGCAGAACTGGATCGTATGCGGGAACGCGAAACTGCGATGCGGGACATCTTGAATGTAATGAGCCAAAGCCGAGAAGATGAGGCCAAGGTCTTTGACATCATACTGCAAAAAGCAGCGTCACTGTGTGATGCGGATCAAGCAGGGCTTCAACTCGTCAACAAAAGCCGGTCGCATTTCCGACTTGCTGCGGACTTGGGGCAGAAACGGACCGCATTTGAAATTGGCAAAGAATGGTCCCTTGATTCATTTCTCTCATCAGCTGTGGCGATAAGATCAGGAGAGGTTATTCATATACCGGACTATGCAGAAACTGATCTCTATAAGAAGGGTGACCCGACAGCTGTTCGTACGGTTGAAACCGAAGGTACACGGTCACGATTGGTGGTTCCGCTACTCCAGAATGGGATTGCCATCGGCTCTATTTCGCTCAGCCGTCATGAGGTCCGATCGTTCGAGCCATCCGAAATCGCGCTTGTTGAGACATTTGCTGCACAGGCCGTCATCGCCATAGAAAACACAAAGCAATTCAAAGCCTTGAAGCAGTTAAATACTGAGTTGGCTGACCGGGTCAAAGAGCAGGTTGGCGAAATTGAACGCATGGGCAAGCTCAAGCGTTTTCTTCCCTCGGCGGTCGCAGACACCGTTGTCTCCTCCGGCTCTGAAAACATGCTGAGGAGCCACCGTGCTCTTCTTGGCGTCCTATTCTGCGACATTCGCGGTTTTACCGCCTTTTGCGAAACCGCCGAACCGGAAGAGACCATCGAAGTCCTTCAGGCTTATCATGAGGAAATGGGGAAGCTGATCAACGCTCATGGCGCGGGCGTGGATCACCGGATGGGTGACGGTGTTATGGTGCTGTTCAACGATCCTCTACCCTGCGACGATCCGGCTGGGGATGCCGTACGCCTTGCCGTCGCAATGCGCGCCCGCATGGCCGAGCTCAGCAAGGATTGGAAACGCCTGGGCTTCCGGCTGGGCTTCGGTGTTGGGGTGTCACTAGGATATGCCACCGTCGGTATGGTGGGTTATGAGGGCCGATCCGATTACACCGCCTCTGGCACCGCTATCAACGTCGCCTCACGACTTTGCGAAATGGCCGAGGATGGTGAAATCCTGCTCAGCACTCGCGCCGCCGTTGCTGTGGAAGACGACTTTCGATCGGTCTCCACTGGCGAGATCACGTTAAAGGGCATTCGCGAACCTGTTGAGGTCTTCAGAATAATTGAGTGTGAGGAGGCATGAAGATTGAACTTTGGCTCACAAAAAAATCGGGGACTTGAACACCTTGGGCAGCCAATGCCAGCTTCAGTAACATCTGGCTGCTTTGTCCTGTGTGGATGGCTCCTGCAAAGCAAGACATTTTTGTGAGGGGTGTGTGGTCAGAAGCGGTCTTGTGTCCGGCCTGTTTGCGCGGTGCGTCTGACCGCTGGCC
>NZ_JBXWSJ010000107.1:0-6147 GCF_059613365.1 Ruegeria sp. BHSA163 | reverse complement strand
GTCGGCGCGGGATTGCAGTGGCTCTCGTCGCAAGTGGGAATTACCTGTCCGGCGCAATCTGGCCGACTTTGCTGTCGGGAATTCTGGCGCGCGACGGTTGGCAACTGGTTTATCTGACGCTGGCGGCGATGACACTGATTGTTGTAATCCCACTGTCTCTGCTTCTGCGTCGCCAGGTCCCGATCGAGGCCCACCAAACCGCTGCTGTAAACGCACAGACAAATGCGCGCAGTGTCGGGATTTCACCCCGGGCGCTGCAATACATCCTAGGACTCGCGGGGATAGGTTGCTGTGTCGCCATGTCTATGCCGCAAGTCCATATCGTCGCGTACTGCGTGGGTCTAGGATATGGTCCGGCTGTGGGCGCCGAGATGCTGTCGCTGATGCTGTTGGGTGGTGTGGTCAGCCGGGTCGTGTCGGGGTTAGTTGCAGACCAACTGGGCGGAGTATATACACTGCTGATTGGCTCAACCCTCCAATGTATAGCGCTTTTTCTTTTCTTGCCCTACGATGGGATGGTGTCGCTGTATATTATCAGCCTCCTTTTTGGGCTGGCTCAGGGAGGTATCGTGCCAAGTTACGCATTGGTTGTACGCGAATACATGCCACCACAGGAAGCCGGCGCCCGGGTCGGTTTTGTTATGATGATGACAATCATGGGCATGGCACTGGGCGGGTGGATGTCCGGATGGATTTACGACTTAACCGGAAATTACCAATTGGCCTTTATTAACGGAATTCTGTGGAATGGCCTGAACATTGCGATACTTCTATTCTTGCTCGGCCGCTCACGGCCCAAAAAGCAAGAGGTTTTGGCTTGAAACACCTGACACGGCGGTCCGTTATCGCGGGCATAGCAACGTTACCGTTGGCACGTTCCGCGCAAGCAGCGCTGGTCCCATATACGTTATCAAAACAAAGCACTTCAGTTGGTTTCACCTTTAACCTGTCGGGGGTTGCCCAAAGCGGTACGATGCCGATTAAGGCAGCAAATATTGAAATTGATACGTCGCGTCTGCAAAACAGCCGTGTCAGCGTGACACTCAATGTAGCAGCTGCGCGCACCCGATTGCCGTTTGCCCGTGGGCCTATGCTAGGTCAAAGCGTTCTAGATGCAGAGGCCTACCCTACGATCACTTTCAATTCGACCGATATTCAGCTGAGTCCTTCGGGGCACATTTCCAACGGCGCTCAGATAACCGGAGAATTAACCGTCCGAGGAGTGACAAAGCCTGTAACTTTACTGGCGGACCTTTATCGCCGGCCAGAAAGCAAAGTGGACGATCTGAACACCCTTTCGATCCGTCTGGCCGGTGCACTGGATCGTCATGCTTTTGGTGCTTCGGGATATCCAGAACTGGTCGCTGACGAGGTCGGGCTTAACATTCGCGCAGAGATAATCCGTACGCTCTAAAGCCCGAAGGACGAAAAACGACGCGACAAAGTCGAATTGTTACGCGCAATGTCGAAAGATGCCGTCATTCTGCACCCATTATGCGCACGATCATTTCCTTTGCTGCTCTTTTTCTTTCCGTCATTCTGCTGCAGCTCTCAACTGGCGGCGTAGGTCCTTTGGACGCCATTTCAGGCCTGACTCTCGAATTCAGCACTGAACAGATCGGTTTATTGGGGTCAGCGCATTTTCTTGGCTTCTTTATCGGTTGCTGGTGGGCCCCAAGGTTGATGGGCAACATCGGTCATTCCCGCGCTTTCGCCGTTTGTACCGCGCTTGGCGCGATGGGGCTGATTGGCCATACCCTTACCGACAACGCCTATGTCTGGGCGTTGTTGCGCGTTGCTTCGGGTACCTGTGTCGCAGGGGCTTACACCGTAATTGAGGCTTGGCTAAACGCAAAGGTTACCAACGAAACCCGCGGGCGTGCCATGGGAACTTATCGGATCGTTGATATGGGCGCCTCATTGGGCGCGCAGCTGATTATTGCAGTGCTGCCGCCCGCCTCTTACGTATCCTATAACTTACTGGCGATCTTGTGCTGCGCTTCTCTGCTTCCGCTTACGCTTACCAAAGCCAGCCAGCCGAAAACGCCCGATGCTCCGCGCCTGCGACCAAAACTTGCTTGGCGCAGTTCCCCATTGGCTGTTGCTGGTGTGATAGTGGCGGCGCTTAGTTCCGCCTCGTTCAGAATGGTCGGCCCCGTTTATGGACAAGAGGTCGGTTTAGACGTCGATCAAATCGCGTTCTTTTTGGCTTCGTTCGTTTTAGGCGGGGCATTGGCGCAGTATCCAGTGGGTTGGTTGGCCGACAAATACGATCGCCGATGGGTATTGATTTGGCTTTCAGCTGCTGCAGTTCTCAGCAGCTTTGTTACGATGGCCGCGAGTGGCACTGGCACTGTGGGAGTGATGTTGACCGCCGGGTTCTTCGGGCTGACGACATTTCCGATCTTCTCAGTCTCCTCTGCCCATGCCAATGACTTTGCCACGACTGAGCAACGGGTCGAACTTTCTGCTGCTTTGATGTTCTGGTTTGCACTAGGGGCAATTGCATCGCCCTATGTTTCATCCACCTTGATCCAGAGTTTCGGCCCCGGCGCACTGTTCGCGTTTGTGGCCCTGGGGCACTTAGGCTTAATTGTTTTTGGCCTTGCCCGCATGCGTTCTCGCCCTACACCGGAAGAACGTACCAATTATGTCTACGCCCCGAGAACGTCGTTCACAATCGGGCGCCTGCTAAAGCGTGCGCGAGAGGAATAGTCCCGGGTCAAGAACATCCTAGCCTGACTGTGTTTGCGGGCCGGACATTAAACTAAAGAACCGCTTGTCAAAGTTGGAACCAGAACGATCAAGCAGAGTTTGACACAGACATATTTTCATTCGTCGATCGCAAACACTGACGGTGACACAGGGATCAATTCATCCAGAATTGAACCGGCCTCATAGCCCAAAAGGTCGACCTCCATCCGAGCCGGGTCACCAAATGCCCAGGCACCCACAAGCCTTTGCATCTTTGCATAACCCGCATACTTTGCCATTGCGTCAGTCCCGTGGGCGCTTTCTGCGAACAACACCTGCCCGGCAGTCACCTTTTCAGGCATCACCCTCTGCAAGTACAAGAGTACAACATTGACGTTTTTAACGTTAGATCCACCGTGGTGTACCACGTACATTTTATTCCAATCGTCTTCGTCCATTTCCGAACGCGCATCTGATACTGCTTTGTGTAATGCCTCAAGCTCGGCCCGAGCTGCATCGCGCATGTTGGCCGACCATTCCGGCCTCATATCGTTAATAACTTTAATAACCGCCTCGCGGGTCAGCTTTTGCTCGGACAATGCTTGGTCGACAAATGCCTTAGCCGTTTCCAGCATTTTTTTCTGACGAACCATAGCGGACTCGGAAATTTTGAGGCCGTCAATCAATGGAAGAAGCTTTTCTATTTCTTCAGAAATAGTTGAGAACTCGTTCTTCCAGAGCTCACTGGCCGCATTCCCCTGTGGCCACGGCGTGACGGCGCCGATAATGCCCAGCAAAATATGCGACGTGGACTTGAAGACTAGGTAATGCGGGGCGTCTCTGGAATATGTTGCTTGCCCGCCGTCGTCTGAAAGAACCGTAACGTCACGCGCAATGATCATAACAGGACGCGTAGTAGCTGTTAGTGCATCTTGCCCCCGACGAAAAATCGAAAGCATGGCGTGATCGAAGTCTTCGATTGCATTTATCGCATCGCTTTGATCGGCTTTCGCGTAAGGTGTTAAATTAAAGAAAGCTGCACAAAACATGGCAAAGATAGTCAGACCGTGCCTGAACCATGGTGTAAGCATTCACCCCTCCCAATTTGAGCCGTGGAATTATGATACATTATTGGCTCATTTGCGCGAACAGAGTGATACGGCGGTGAAACTGGGGCGTTAAGCAGCCGCAGCTGAACGCATCGACTGGCAAGATTCACCTGTTACAGAGACCTAAGGTCAATCCAAAAGGTTTTTTAACGTTGGATACGCTTTTCCAGATTATTTATAGTCGTTTGGTTGCGAAACCGGGCTTTTGCTGGACGGTGACATAAGGTAGACGGGCGCGCAGACAGATACGTGGAAACGCAAAAATGGCCCGGATACTCATCACCTCGGCGATCCCTTACATAAATGGGATCAAGCACCTCGGAAATCTCATCGGATCGCAACTTCCGGCCGATTTGTACGCGCGGTATCAGCGCGGCCGCGGGAATGAGGTCATGTTTCTTTGTGCCACCGATGAACACGGGACCCCTGCAGAACTAGCTGCGGCAAAGGCAGGCAAGCCGGTCGCCGAATATTGCACCGAGATGTATGGAATACAAGCAGACATCGCCAATCGTTTTGGACTTAGTTTTGATCATTTTGGTCGATCTTCGAGTGAACAGAACAAACATCTTACGCAACATTTCGCAGGAAAGCTGGACGAAGCTGGTTTAATCCGCGAAGTCAGCGAGAAACAAATCTATTCTAATGCGGATGGCAGGTTTCTTCCCGACCGCTATATCGAAGGTACCTGCCCCAATTGTGGTTACGACCGAGCGCGCGGTGACCAGTGTGAGAATTGTACTAAACAGTTGGACCCCACCGATCTAATCGAGCCACGCTCGGCCATTTCGGGCTCAACGGATTTAGAGGTGCGTCAGACTAAACACCTCTATTTACGACAATCCGCCATGAAAGATCAGTTGGATGAGTGGATTGACAGTAAGACAGACTGGCCGATCCTGACCACATCTATCGCGAAAAAATGGCTTCATGACGGCGACGGGCTGCAAGACCGAGGGATAACTCGCGATCTGGATTGGGGTGTACCGGTCAAGAAAGGCGATCAAGACTGGCCTGGCATGGAAGGAAAAGTCTTCTACGTGTGGTTTGACGCACCTATCGAATACATCGCCTGCGCAAAAGAATGGGCCGACGCAAATGGCAGAACAGACGCAGATTGGCAGCGTTGGTGGCGTACTGACAAAGGGGCCGACGATGTGCGCTATGTTCAGTTTATGGGTAAGGACAACGTCCCGTTTCACACCCTGAGCTTCCCCGCGACTATTTTGGGATCAGGCGAGCCATGGAAGATGGTCGATCACCTAAAGTCGTTTAACTATCTCAATTATGACGGAGGCCAGTTTTCTACTTCGCAGGGACGTGGCGTATTCATGGACCAAGCGCTTGAGATTTTGCCGGCCGATTATTGGCGTTGGTGGCTACTAAGCCACGCACCGGAAAGCAGTGACAGCGAATTCACATGGGAAAACTTCCAGCAATCGGTGAATAAAGATTTGGCAGACGTTCTGGGCAACTTTGTAAGCCGTATCACCAAATTCTGCCGCTCGAAATTCGGGGAAACCGTTCCCGAAGGTGGCGACTTTGGTGAAAGGGAACAAACGCTAATTTCAGAACTCACGCGCCGCATTCGCGCCTATGAAGGCCATATGGAAGCGATGGAGGTTCGTAAATCGGCACAGGAACTGCGCGCCATTTGGGTCGCTGGAAATGAATACCTGCAAGCGGCCGCACCTTGGTCAACCTTTAAGGAAGACCCGGAACTTGCCGCTACGCAAGTTCGTCTGGGTTTGAACTTGATCCGTCTTTACGCAGTCCTGAGTGCACCATTTATCCCGGAAACTTCCGCCCGAATGCTCAGCGCAATGAACACGCTGGATACAAGCTGGCCCGACGATGTGGCGGTCGCTTTGACGTCCCTACCCGCTGGGCATGAATTTTCTGTACCTGACGTTTTATTCGCCAAAATTACGGATGAGCAACGCGAAGATTGGCAAACTCGGTTCGCCGGGACACGCGACTAAAATTTCGCATTTCAAAAGGCAACCGATGTCCTTGACGTATTTGGAGCGCCATCAGAGGTTGCTTATGTTTAAAATCGGAGGAAGGACAACAGGGCACTTGGCTAAGTTGTCCAACCGATAGGAAAATTAATGATCTTTTATCCATGACTTCTCATTCAAGAAGCTTGAGATATGAAAACAAAACGGCCATCCTGACCAAAAATTAAAACGACTCGTCCGGACAAGTTCGATGTCTGGAACGAATTCTTTGGTCTGAATGGGGCGCGTGCCATGTCTTTTGCTTTTATCAATACGAATTTCTTTGGAAGAGAGTCGGCTCGCGGGATCGGAACGAAAATCGCCTTGATCTTCTGCCTCAGCAC
>NZ_JBXWSJ010000106.1:0-6210 GCF_059613365.1 Ruegeria sp. BHSA163 | reverse complement strand
CCGATCGTGGTAACTTGCATGGGGTGACTCCTCTCTCGCAGATAACGACACCTGCACTATGGCGCATCGCGACGCCGATGGAGCAGGAGCCATCCACCCCATCTGCACAGCGCTCGATGACGATGTGAGCAGCTGGAGACAGTTTTCACCGCAAGCGGCTGTTCATGCTATGCGCAGCGAAATACGGTTTCGAGCCCAGTGCGGCTGATCGCTTCGTAGCTGAACCCCCATTTCTCCGTGCGCGACAAATTATAAGTTCTTTGTTAGATTGGCGGTTATTGGGTCGGGAGGGTTTTGATGGCTGCAAACGAAATGCTTCCACAACTGCAAGGTCGAAATATGACCTGTGGCGGTGGATTTGAGACTTGGCTTCAGTATGTCGATGGTTTCACGCTCAGGCACTTCTGCGCATTCGAACTCTTAAATGATAAACGAGGTGTTTCGTGCCTGACTGACTATCACCGTAAGTTGGTTGAGGCGGCTTTAGAGAACGGCTTTGGTGTAATCAATGAAGGCCTACACTATCGCGCCAGCCGAGATTGGGGAGAGCTGATCGGGTTTTCCAAAGAAGCGTTAGAAGAAATCAATATCCGTGGAATCGAGTTCTACAAGGATTTCGCGAAAGAGTACGAAAGCCCGGAAACGCCTATGATTGTCGGTGGCGTGATTGGCCCGCGCGGTGACGCCTATAATGTAGGTCGTACGCCAGATGCGGTCGAAGCCGAGGAGTACCACTCCGAACAAATCTTAACTTTCAAGAAAGCGGGAGCCGATGTCGTAACAGCAGCAACGTTTTCGAGCATCGAGGAGGCGACAGGCATCGCCAGAGCCGCGAAATCGGCAGACATACCGGTAGTAATTTCGTTCTTTGTGGCGAGAGGTGGCAAGCTCAAAGGCGGAGAGACACTGGAACAGGCAATCACCGCCGTCGATGCCGCAACCGAATTCGCGCCAGCTTATTACATGATCAATTGCACGCACCCGACCGAGTTTACGCCGGGATTGACGGACGGGAACTGGACCCGCCGGTTGGGTGGTTTCATGCCTAATGCCGTCGCGATGGAAACACTTGACTTATGCAAGCTCGGCCATCTTGAAGACGGCGACCCTGAAGAACTTGGCGGCCAAATGGCTTATCTGGCACGACGCTTTCTACATGTAAACGTCTGGGGCGGGTGTTGCGGTACTGATGGTCGACATATTGGTCAGATCACTCGTCAAGTTGGCGAGGTCCGTAGAGAGATGGCAGCTGAGTAACGCAAGCACTCGGAATGACGGTTTAGTCCGCCCAGCGGTCGTTCTGCGGAACGGGTCTAACGTCCGCTCCGAGCCCAAACCGGCTATCAAGTTTCCTCGCGATTCCCTCGGATCTGCAACCCGCAAGTATCTCATCTGTTTGTATTTTTTCCGATTTGCAGTGAACTCGGTTGACCGGGTTCGAACGGCCTGCTGCCACGGATTTCGCCGGTTGGGAGGAATGAGTTTCTGGTAGACTTGATTACTGCGCTTCAATTGTCGTTAATTGGTTGTGCTATCATCATTTTTTTTGTGATCGGTTCGGCCGCAGGGTTCTTGGAGCAAATCGCATGGGGCTAGTGGGTAGAATACTGACGGTTGTCGCTTCCGCGAACCTGGTTGTCCTGTTCGTATTTGTCGGTCTGGCAACCCTGCAGTTTGAGGCCATACTTTCCAATATGGTGCGGGAACGTTTGGTCGTTTTGGCAACGCGCACAGCTGTTCCGTTCAACTCTGTCGTAGATTTGGGGTTGCCTGTCTCGTCTGTTCGAAACGCGCTTGCTGTATTGGAAGCCGCCAAACAAAGCGACCCAGCAATTGACGACATAACCCTGTTTTCATTGGGTGGTGAAATCATCCACTCCACATCCGATCAAAACACTCAGGTTGTTCCAATTGCATGGGTTTCCGCCGTAAGCGATCCAGAGGCCGGAGGCGTCTTTCAGATCGATGAACGGGCAAGCTTTGTGACCGGAATAGACGTAGGCGAGCTAAGTGCACCCTCAGCTCGGCTAGCAATTAAGTACTCTAACGCGCAGGCGATGGATCAGATGCGGGCTATGGTAGCAAAACTATCGTTTGTGGCCGGGTTGCTTATGATAGTGACCATCTTGATTGGAGCGTTGGTTCTACGTCTTGCATTGGCTGAGCACGTTCGAATTATCGATGGCATACTAGCAGCCTACGATCTGTTCGAGCGATCATTCTGGCGGGCATCCAACCCTGACAAGGACAAGCCAAAAGACGTAGATGGGCTTGGAATCTCCAGCGCTTACTTTTGGGATCAGCTGTGGAAATCCGAGCGGATGTACGAGTCGGAACGAAAGAGTGTCTGCCCCTCGGATAAAGGGGGCGACTCTTGAACACGCAAAAACAACACGGAAGACTGGCTGCAGGTAGAGTCGTGGGATGGGTCGCGGCAATTGTATTGTTGTCGTTGACGCTGATGGCCTTTGCGGCTGTGCGCACATTTGAGGCCTCGCTTGAACCGGAAATGAACAAGCGGACTGCACTGATAGCGGCTACGGTTCGAGAAGAGATTGAACGAGCGATTGACTTCGGTGTTCCGCTGGAAGCCATCGGAGGCGCATCTGAGTATCTGGATGAACTCTTGAAAGAGTTTCCAGAGTTGGAAAAAATCATGTTGCGGTCCAATTCGGGGAGATTGATAGCCTCAAGCAGCAGAGGCGATTCAACGGGTACAGATGCACCCAATGAAATTAACACTTCACCGAATACTGTTACGCTATCTATTCTTCGACGAAACACCATCGTCGGTGAGCTTACAATCGAAGCAGACCCTCGTTTTGTCAGATCAAGGCTTCAGGAAGTAATGCTAGACATTATCGTCGTCGGACTGGTTGCAATCCTATTAGCATTTGAAATCGTGCTGCTCGTTTCGGCAAATATGCTCGGGAAGCCATTGGATCGGATATTTACACTGATGGATGAACAGGCGGCAGCAAGCTTTCGGCATGTTTTGCCGGCACGGGATGCTGGTGAGTTACGCAGAGTTGCGAGGAGGTTATCTGATCGCGCATTGCACGTTGCGAGGCTTAGAGGAGCTCAGGATAAGCTTTCAGCTTTGCCGCAAGCCTATTTTGTGGATATCCGATTGCCGGTGTTTATCTTTTCAACTGCCACAGAAATCAGCGGCGCATTTCTTCCGCTCTATGCGCGGGATGCTGGTGGACCGGATTGGCTGACCTCGGAAATGGCGGCAACTGCACCACTAATTGCCTATCTTGTTGCGATGGCTTTGATGGCCCCTTTCGGTGGAGCGATTGCGCGTCGTTTTAGCCCACAACGCCTTTTCTTGTCAGCTATTCCTATTACGGCTTTGACCATGGTTGGAGTTGGTTTGGGGCAGAACGCTTTGGTAATTGCGTTTTGGCACGGTTTTATGGCCATCGTTTATGCCTTAGCGACGATTTCGTGTCAGGAATACGCGATCAAGACCGCTCCTAGGGACGAACTCACCCAAGCAATCGGTGGATTCTTGTTCGTAATCATCGGCGGAGCATTCTGTGGGTCTGCACTGGGCGGTGTTCTTGCGGACCGCATCGGAGCTTCGGGAACCTTTTTCTTTGGAGCAGGTTTGGCGGTGTTGTCAGGACTAATTGGTGCGAGGGTTATTTCTGGCCACGTTTCCCTGGATCAGGAAGTTACAACCACGCAATCAGACAAGAGCATTTGGACAGTGCTAACCAATCGCAGGTTTTTTGCGTTGACGCTTGGTGTGTCCGTACCAATCAATATCGGTATGTCCGTCTTCATCTGGTATCTAACACCGGTTGTTCTTGAGGGCCAAGGTGTCGGAGTGGCTGACATTGGCCGGATCGTGATGTTGTACTATCTTGCCCAACTTCTTTTGGGCCCAACCGTAGCGAGGTTTGCCGACGGGAAAGTTGGGCAGGTGCCGTTTTTGATCTTTGGCATCTTTATTTCCGGTGTTGCGATCTCATCCCTATACTTCTTGTCCGGGATTATGCCCATGATTATTGTCGTGACGCTGTTCGGCTTGGGGTATGCGATGTGCGACGCGACCCAATATGCCCAAGCCATCCAAATTGGCGAACAGACCTGTGGAGCCGGTGGGGGTGAAAGAGCCTTGGGTGCCTTGCGTCTGATTGAACGTTTGGCGGCAATCATAGGTTTGATTGCGAGTGTAATCTTGATACCCCGGCTCGGGTATTTGACCATCATCGGCGGCATTGGCGTGCTGATGTTATGTGGTACGCTAATCATGCTTGGTGGCGGAAATAGTCACAGGAAAACACCGGAACACGTCTCTGAATAAATTGATTGAGGCAACCAGTCCAAATGGACTCTGGCGATGAGGCTGAAATGAAAAAACTCCACTATTTTGCATCCGCCCTTGGTGTATCGTTGTTGGCCTGTGGTTGGGTGCAAGCCGGCGAAAAAACAATATTCGGAATTTTCTGGGAGGGTTGCGAGCACGGCTGCCAGGGGTTTATCGACACAATAAAAGACAGTGAATTTGATGCTAAAGTTTTGATCAGGGATGCAATGCAAGATCGTGACAAACTACCCGAGTTCATTATTGAAGCCCGCGAAATTGATGCTGATCTGGTCCTTACATACGGGACCAGCGTTACCTTGGGTGTGGCCGGTCACATCAACAATAGCGAACCAGAAAATTTCATATCAAAGCGTCCGCTTGTTTTCATGTACGTTTCAGACCCTTTTGGGAGCGGCATCGCTGAAAGTTTTGAAGGCAGCGGTCGACCTCATGTAGCCGGAACATTTAATCGCGTTCCCGAAGCAGTAAACATCAAAACTATTCGAACGATTCAACCCGACTTTGACCATCTTGGAATACTCTTTAACATGAACGAGAGGAACTCTGCATTAAAGGTTAAGGAAATGGAGGAGCTGTCAAAAGAAATGGGTTTCGAATTGACAGCACTTGAAATTGACCCGGGAAATCAGAATGTCCCTGACTCGGCTCTGATCCCAGGCAAGGTGGCCGAACTGGCCGACGCTGGCGTGGATTTCATTTATCTTGGGTCGAGTTCTTTCCTCAGGCTGAATGCAGATGTGTTCACAGGCGCCGCCGTTCAAAACGGATTGCCAATCCTCAGCCCCTATGAGGAAGTCGTCAGGGAGCAGGATGCGCTTCTTTCTGTGGCCGCGCGAGCGGCAGATGTCGGAGCACTTGCAGCGCAACAGGCATTGAAAATCCTGAGGGATGGCAAAGAGCCGGGGGATCTGCCAATCGCACGCGTGACCGACTTTGCATACGTGGTGAATATGGACGTTGCAAAAAAGCTGGGTATGTACCCTCCTATCGAATTACTGCAAATCGCAGAAGTTGTCGAATAACGCCAACGTATATCACTCTTTAATTACTGGACTATTCCTCCCTGAATCGGCAGACACTGCCTGCGCAGTTTTAGGCGTCTTTCGCGCGAAAGTGGGACGACTGCTTAGTCCGCAAAGTGGACATTCGCGACTTTTCGGCCAACGTCCGCACTGAGCCCAGAGCGGTCTTGTCAGAAGAACTTTGCTTGAGCGGGGCGGGGCGGTTGCATAGCTTTCGGACATGACCAAACCTGCCTCTTTCAAGTACTTCAAAACCAGCCCCGAGATCATCCGCCTGGCCGTGATGCTTTATGTCCGATTTCCACTTTCGCTGCGGAATGTCGAAGATCTGCTGCACGAGCGCGGGATCGATGTCAGCCATGAAACCGTCCGATACTGGTGGAACAGGTTCGGCCCAATGTCTGCTTCTGAGATTAGACGCAAACGGGTCCAGCAACTTCGTGCATTCTCGAAATGGAAGTGGCATGTCGACGAGGTTTTTGTGAAGGTAAATGGCAAGCGACATTATCTGTGGCGAGCTGTGATCACGAAGGCGAGGTGCTGGAAGCCGTTGTCACCAAACGCCGAAACAAAGCTGCAGCGCTGAAATTCCTCAGGAAATTAATGAAGCGGCACGGCAAAGCTGAAGAAGTAGTCACAGATCGCTTCGCATCCTACAAGGCAGCGCTCAAAGAAATGGGAGCGTTGGAAAAGCAAATGACGGGTAGATGGCTCAACAACCGCGTTGAGAATTCTCATCTGCCGTTCCGACGAAGAGAACGCGCCATGCAGCGTTTCAGGCGTATGCGAAGTTTGCAGAAATTCGCCTCCGTCCATTCCTCTGTCTATAACCACTTCAACCAGGAAAGA
>NZ_JBXWSJ010000105.1:0-6249 GCF_059613365.1 Ruegeria sp. BHSA163 | reverse complement strand
GCATGGAAACGATCACGTCACCTTTTTCAAGGACCGAACCCAGCGCGTCGATGTCAAAGGCTTGGATGTCGTTTGTTAAGTCTCCGACCTCAACTTTGGCTTTTTCAATAGTCCGGTTCCAGACTGTGACTTTGTGCCCGCCTTCGATCAGGCGGCGCAGACCTGGGATTGCCGACAGGCCAGTTCCACACCAATGAATCGTCATCGCTTAGATCCCTTTTACATGCGATTTGTACGTAGTCGCCGCTCGACCCCAAACACCGCCATTGATATCCGATAAGGTTAGCAGAGAAGGCAGTAGCTGAGCTGCGTAATCTTCGGAACTTTCGACCGGCAGCATTGACGGCAGATTGTCGATTGCCATCACGTCCATCACCGGATCGGTGGCGACACGCACGGCCGGGGCGTCCCAGGTGGTCGCGTGATCGTAGACGGGAACAGGGTTGTAATCACTGTCCGGGTCGCAAGCTATGTCGCCAATTGCCGTCAGGTTGCGGGGAGAGCTCAGTGCAGCCCTTGGAACAAAAACTGGTGTTCCTGGGCGGGCCAGTATGCAGTTCAGAAACAAGTCGTGTTCAAGAATTTCCAGAAAAGGTCCACCGCTGGCGGTCTCGGCCATGTCCCACTTTGTAACCTGAACGCCCATCGCTTCGCACAGATCCGAAGCCCCCGCTCCAACACGGCCCAAAGCGCCGATGACGATTGCGCGAGGGCGCGAAATTTTAATGGAATCAAGTTCAGCCAACAACTCTGCATTCAACGCGTTTTTGCTGGGATATACTCCAACCGGGGGGCATTCCTCGTCCCGTTGCTGCGCCGCCCATGTCTTTAGCGTGACTGCGGCCCCAGCGTAGCCCGCCCAATACCCAAATGCAGCAACACGGCGGCCGTTTTCGTCCACCAGATACTCCAGATCGTATAGCGTACCGCCCCCAGCCTTGAACCTTCCTAACAGAGTGCGGCCAGAATGCTGACCCTTGAAAGCGTGGCCGAACATAATGTGACGGTGAGGCAGGGGTGTACCATCTTCGGGCAATTCCTTGAGGCCGAAGATGACAGCATCCAACGGTGCCTCCGGCCAGGAATTCTCGGTCGCGATTTCGCATCCAGCTTCTTTGTAGCCATCAATCGGAATGGCACGGACACGGCTTTCCTCGACAGTTACACGAATTCCGGCGGCGATCAGCGCGGCGGCACCCTTGGGTGTTAACCCAACCCTTTCTTCGTTCGGGCGCTGTTCAGCCCGGACCCAGAGATGTGTCATCGAGAATCCTTTGCTCAGAGCATTCCAGCGGCTTTTACCGCCTGAACCGACTTTCGTGCATTCATCGCCTGACGAAAGGCGACGATCTTGGGAAAGGCGGAGACATCTACGCCATCGCCTTCCAGCCAAGTGCAAACAACGTACAGGTAAGCATCGGCCAGCGAGAACGTCTCACCCAAAACAAAGGGACCGCGTAACCCATTGGAAGAGATGTATTCACATGAAGCCGTCATCGTCTCGGCAACTTTTGAAGCCATATCTTTCCAGCTGTCTTGATTGTCGGCCCAGCGTTGTCCGCGAAACTTATGCGCATGATTCACATGCATTGTTGATGCCAGATAATACATTACTTCACGCATACGCGCGGCCAAGAACGGATCGTCCGGAACCAAACCGGCGTCGGGCGATTTAGCGGCGACAAACTCTAGCAGCGCGCCCGTTTCAGTCAGGATGCCGCCGTCGATCACAAGCGCTGGAACACGTCCCTTTGGGTTGATCTGACAGTAGGCTGGTTTGGTTTGTTCACCGGCGGCAAAGTCCAGGCGAATTGTTTCATACGGCAGCCTGGCCTCTTCCAAAGCGATAGCGACAGCGACGGAAATCGTACGCGGGGCATAGTATAGCTGCATCAAAGAAGTCCCTCAGGATGGTGGTTACAGATGCGTCTGGGCGAAGTGCCTATCAGGGGCTTCCAGATGCGGTACGGCATTGAAAAGAACGGGGCTGAGCTGAGCCCCTATAGGATGCAGACGATGTAACGATGTGTTCATGATGGCAAGGGCCACCCGTGCCATAGACGGTATGTCCAGCCCCATTGCCTGACGCACCGCCATTGAAATCAGGCCGCCTGAGGTCACAACAATGGCTGGTCCGCCCTCTGTTCCAATCTCGCGCAGCGCATCTGAAACCCGAGTTTCAAATTGATCGAAGGTTTCGGGCGCGTTCGCAATATCTCCGTTTGCCCAAGCGCCAAAAGTTTGCGGGAGATGCTCAACAAATCCTTCGCGGTCAGTTGGAATGGGCACGCCGTGCTGTTCGTGAAACAGTTGGGCCAAGGTGAAATACTCAATTTCATTCAGACGTTTGTCGAGGATTGGGGACGGCAGACCCATACTGCTGGCTGTTTCCGTATGGCGGTTCAAGGTGCCGCAAAAAACGCGCGGATAATGTGCGTGGGTGTCGCGAAGATGACCGCCCAACCAGCGCGACTGTTGATGGCCCAGATCGCTCAGCCTGTCGTAGCTCGATTCATCCCGCGCTGTTGTGTTGGCTTGTCCGTGACGCACCAATGTAATGTATGACATGTCGGTTCCTCTTGGCGAGAAGTCTTAGGGCAGGATTCGGACCGGGACCAGAGGGGTTTTGCCTGCTCAACCAGAAAAGCCAATATGCCGTTTCTACCGATACGGTGCGATACTGAAAGGTAGCACTGTCTTGCTCACTGCGGCGTTGAGTATAATGTTATCCTGACCACACGCAGGGGTAGCCTATGACAATAAACGAAAGCCGTTTTCTATCCGACCTGCATAAGCTGCGCGAATTTGGCGCCTCGGGCGTCGGGAAAGGAGTTGTGCGACCGGCCTATTCCGAGGCCGATATCGCCGCACGGAAATGGCTGGCGCAGAAAATGGCCGACGCGGGTCTGGCTCCGCATTTTGACCCGGTTGGAAATTTGTTCGGGCTGGCACCAGGGCGTTCTCTGTTATTGGGGTCACATTCCGACAGTCAGCCCGAGGGTGGTTGGTTGGATGGGGCGCTGGGCGTTGTCGCAGCGCTGGAGGTTGCCCGGTCCGTTAAACAACAAATTTCTGTTGTCAGCTTTCAGGACGAAGAGGGGAGATTTGGCGTCACTACAGGATCGGCCGTTTGGTCCGGTGGCTTGCCGTTGGATAAAGCGGATTCATTGACCGACGCGTCAGGGATTACTTTCGCCGAGGCAAGATCATCGATGTCTGACCTGTCTGACGATTTTGTGGACCAGGCCCGGTTCGAGGGCTTCATCGAGCTTCATATCGAACAAGGTCCAACACTAGACGCGCAGGGCGATCAGATAGGCGTGGTCACCGATATTGTTGGTATTCGTGATGTGGTCATCACTTTCGATGGGCAGCAAAATCACGCCGGAACGACGCCAATGCATCTCCGCCGGGACGCATTTCAGGCGGTTTCGCAATTCAACGCGATGATCAACAATCGCTTTAAGAACGTGGTCACTCCCCAAACTGTATGGACAATTGGCCGTGTCGATCTTCACCCCAATGCATCGTCAATCGTGCCAGGGCGCGCTCGCTTTTCCATGCAATGGCGAGACGGTGACGCAAATCGTTTGGAGCGAATGGAAGGGATTATCCGGGAAGCTGCACAGGAGGTCGCAGAGAGTGTTGGCCTCGGCCTCAGTTTCGGCACGATGCTTGGGTTAGAACCAGTTTCCATGGATACTAAGTTGCGTTCTGCCCTTCAAATGGGTGCGGAAACAGTCGCGCCGGAAGGGTGGCAAAAAATTCCATCGGGCGCGTTGCATGACGCAACTAACGTGGCCCGGCTGATGCCTGTTGCTATGCTTTTCGTACCTTCCATCGCTGGGATCAGCCACGATTTTTCTGAAGACACCGCCGAAAGCGATTTGGTTGCGGGTTTACGCGTATTGGAACACGCGGTTCTCAGTCTTAATGCATAATGCTCTTTAACTTGTGTGTTGCTTAACGGAAAAAAGTTTCCTATAGGAAATATTACCGAATGCGCTGGTGTACGATTGGGTTCGATGCAGTCCGCCGGGGCGTTTGCGACTACTGAAAACGACCGTCCCAAAAGGCGTGTGCCAGTGGGGTCTAATGTATTCGATCGTTGCAAAATGTCCGGCTTGCTTCAGACTGATTGGTAAGCGCGCAGACTGATAGGAACGAAAAGGTAATCGCCATGACCGACGCACCAAAGCGCACGCCCCTTTACGATCTTCATGTCGAACTTGGTGGCAAGATGGTTGATTTTGCCGGTTGGGAGATGCCCGTTCAATATCCGCTGGGTATTATGGGGGAACATAAACAGTGTCGCGAAAAAGCAGCCCTATTCGATGTGGGCCATATGGGTCAGGTGATCCTAATGGGTGAAAATGTAGGGGAAAAGCTGGAAAGCCTTTGCCCCCAGGCCTACGCGACATTGAAGGAAGGTAAAGCACGTTACGGGTTTTTCACGAACACAGACGGCGGAATTATGGACGATCTGATCGTGTCAAACGCAGGGGATCATTATTTTGTCGTGGTTAACGCTGCGCTGCGCCATCAAGATATCCCACACATGAAAGCCAACTTGGGCGGCGTCGAAGTGACCGAAATTTTCGATCGCGCGCTAGTTGCCGTACAGGGTCCCAAGGCTGAGGAAGTTGTGGGTGGGCTATGCCCGGCCGCGCGGGACCTGAAGTTCATGGAAACGGCCATAGCCGAAATCAAAGGCGTGGAATGCCGCATTTCGCGGCTCGGCTATACCGGCGAAGACGGTTACGAGATTTCGATCCCCGATGATAACGCAATTGAGATCACACGGGCGTTTCTGGCGCATGAGGATTGCGAACCGGCAGGACTGGGTGCTCGTGACAGCCTGCGGCTGGAAGCGGGCTTGTGCCTATATGGTAACGACATTGACCAGACGACTTCGCCGATTGAGGCCTCTTTGGGTTGGGCAATTCAGAAACGCCGCAAGGAAGAAGGCGGATTTCCCGGAGCCGAGCGTGTGCAGAAGGAACTGGACGAAGGACCATCACGCCGGTTGGTAGGAATCAAGCCCGAAGGAAGGGCGCCTGCCCGCCAAGGGGTCGAAATTCAATGTAAGGAAGGCAACACGATTGGTCACATTACCTCTGGCGGTTTCGGGCCCACCGTCGGGGGGCCGATTGCTATGGGTTATGTTGCCAAGGGTCACGGCGAACCCGGAGAAACGGTTAATCTGATTATAAGGCGCAAGCCGCAGCCAGCGCAGATTGTGGCGTTGCCCTTTGTCACCCAGAACTACAAGCGTTGAAGTGAGGAGAGAGAAGAAATGGCGACCTATTATTCAGAAGAGCATGAGTGGCTGACAGTTGAAGGGGATACGGCGACTCTGGGCATTACGGCGCACGCGGCGGAACAGCTTGGCGATGTGGTGTTTGTTGAGCAGCAAGAGGTCGGCGACGAATTCGAAAAAGACGGAGAGATCGGGGTGATCGAATCTGTCAAAGCAGCTTCGGAAATCTATGCCCCGGTAGACGGAGAGATAGTTGAAGTGAACGAGACGCTTGCCGATAACCCCGGTGCACTAAATGAAGATCCAGAAGGGGATGCTTGGATCTACAAAATCAAGCTGGCGGATGCGTCGCAACTTGAAGATCTGATGGATCTGAATGGGTACAAAGCCTTCATCGGCTAACAATCTGGCGGAAGCCCGAGCGGCACCGCCCCACAAAACTTAAAAAACACTACTGTCGGTAGCTATTGCTAGATCAGCAGAGTGAGACATTCCTTGAGGAGCGCAATAATGGCCTTCAAACTGACCGATTATGAAGCTTACGATTTTGCCAATCGCCGCCACATAGGACCTAGTCCGACCGAGATGCGCGATATGCTCAAGGTGATCGGCTTCAAGACTCTGGATCAGCTAATCGACGCTACCGTTCCTCCGGCTATTCGACAAAAAGAACCGCTGGACTGGGGTCCTGCGATGACCGAGCGTGACGCGTTGTTTTACATGAAAGAGGTGGCGGGCAAGAACAAGGTTCTCACTTCATTAATTGGTCAAGGCTACTATGGAACTACAACTCCGGCTCCGATCCTTCGCAACATTTTGGAAAACCCGGCTTGGTACACTGCCTATACGCCTTATCAACCCGAGATCAGCCAGGGCAGGCTGGAGGCGCTGCTGAATTTCCAAACGATGGTCAGTGATCTGACGGGTCTGGATGTCGCTAACGCGTCCCTTTTGGACGAAGCAACTGCGGCCGCCGAAGCGATGGCAAT
>NZ_JBXWSJ010000104.1:0-6386 GCF_059613365.1 Ruegeria sp. BHSA163 | reverse complement strand
ATCACCAGAACAATTCCGGTTATGATCTGCAACGCCAGACAGAAAGTCAGGACGATGCCCCAAATCCACATCCAGTTCAGGTTTTTAGGCGTTGGGATCATGAGTGTATCGTACAACAAGCCTACGATCGGGAGTCGGCTGTTCAGCCACTTTTCTCCGTCGGTCTTCGGCTCATAATGATCGTGGGGAATTCCTGACATCTTGGCTCTCCCTTAGCCGAGTCTGATTGTGCTGTTGTCGGTCCATTCCGCGGGCGGAACAGGAAGGTTTTCAGGCGCGGGTCCTTTGCGGATCCTGCCGGCCAGATCATAGTGTGATCCGTGGCAGGGGCAGAACCAGCCTCCGAAATCGCCGGCATCGCCCAAAGGCACACAACCTAAATGTGTGCAAACGCCCATCTGAACGATCCAGGCACCTGGTGCTTCACCTTCCGGCGACGGCATGACGCGGTTGGCGTCCGTTGCCGGCGCATCCGCGTTCAGGTTTGCATTTCGGGCCAGCGGATCCGGCAGCGCGCCAGTTCCTTCAGCATCTTGTTCCTGGGCTTCCGCGATTTCTGCTCCGGTCCGGTGACGGATAAAGACGGGCTTGCCCAACCACTTGACGGTCAATTGCGTACCCGGCTCGACCCCGCTGACATCCACCCGGATCGAGGACAGAGCCTGAACATCTGCCGAAGGGTTCATTTGATTGATCAGGGGCCATACGGCTGCACCTGTCGCAACGACACCTGCGCCGCCAGCGACGTAATACAGAAAGTCTCTGCGGGTGCCTTCGTGGTCTTCTGCGTGGGACACGAGGTAATCTCCGATTGTCTGGCGCCCGCGTACGGGCAAATAGCTCGCGCACCGCACGAATGCGGCGTCTTAACCGCGCTGTCTATCGGGGAGAATAGTGTTCGTCTAGCGGTCATAAACGCGCAATACGCCGCATCTGGGAAATTTGTTGCTTAGCAGCAGGCTTTTTAGTGATTCTCCGCGTCAGGTTTTTCTGAACAGCCGAATCAACCTGCGGCGATTCGGCTGTTCTTGGACCCGCTGAGTCGTAATGGCGCTTAGAATGCTACACTCCAAATGCTTTTCGTGACCAATCGGCGGAGTTTGGTCGAGGAATGTCGGACTGATTTAGACCTATTGCGAACTGTTTAACTGGGCGGGCGCGTTGCAACCATGCTTGGTCGTTCGCCGAATTCCGCAAACCAATTGGCCAGTGCATCGTTTCCGCTGCGCCAAGCACGAGCGTCATGCCGCAGGTCAAGGTAGCCCAGCGCGCAACCAACTGCGATTTGCCCCATGTCGAGCGGTTCAGACAAATGCGCCATCCAATGCTGGTTCAGCGCAGTACAGGCGCGTTCAACTTTGCCCCATTGTGCGTCGGCCCACTCATTCCATTGTTTTTCTTCAGGTCGGAGGCGCTCCTCATACGTAATCAGAAGAGCGGCATCCAAAATACCATCCGCCAGTGCCTCCAGAGTCCGGATATCCCAATATCGGGAACCGTCGGAATACAGCCCGGCTTGCGCACGGCTATCCAGATATGAACAAATCACCCTACTGTCGAACAATGTCGGGCTATCAGGGCGTTCCAAGGCCGGCACTTTGGTCAGCGGTGCTTTGCCAAAAAGTTGATCGGCCGGAGATACAGGAGTAGTCGCCACTGTCTTTAATTCGACATCTGCCAACTGGTTGGTCTCGTGAAGCACTACCATTACTTTACGGACGTAGGGCGAGGTCGAACTATGATACAACTGCATGTTTTTCTCCGGAATGGGACTTGGTTGTGAAATTTGAGAGCAAAATTGGTTTCAGGTCGCGCCTTCGGTAGCGTCGCGCATAAGCGCCTGCAATGCATCAAGCTCGGAACCAATTCCGCCCATCGCGACGCCATCGGCGGCAGACAACCGGACAGTGTCGGATTTGTTCTGGCTTAGCTTCCATGTGCCCTGAATGTCGTCGATTTGCAATCGGCAAGGCACAATCATGCGCATCATCCTTTGCAACGTCTCATCCGTCATTTTTCCTGTTGCCCACGGAGGTTTTGGTAGTAACCGATTTTCGTAAAACGCTGACTGCCGGTCCAGCAAATCCAGTAATTTTCTCTGAGGCAGCAACTCCAGCACTCCAATCAAATGAACTGCCAGGTAATTCCAGGTAGGCACTTGATCGTCGATTCCATACCAATCAGGCGAAATGTAACCATCCGGACCCAGCACCGCGATTCGCGCTGGCTGCGGTTTATTAAGTGCCCGCGCGATTGGGTTGGAACGCAAAAGATGAAGTTCGGCTGTGTTTCCGTCTTCGTCCATCAGAAATGGAATATGGCTTAGTAACGGCGAGTCATCGGTCGAAACAGCCAGAGTGCCAAACGCTCGATCCCTTGCAAAAGCAATGTCTCGGCTCCGATCATCGGCATGAAAAGATGGGTTGGGGTGCATGCGTATTCTCCTGCTTATAGCTCTTGCAGTACGCCGCAGTCCTTGGCAAGGTCTGCATTGTTCTCAGGGCGGGGCGGAATTCCCCACCGGCGGTATGCGGGCGATGTCCCGTAAGCCCGCGAGCGGCCTCGATTTTTGAGGTGTCCAGCAGATCTGGTGAGAGGCCAGAGCCGACGGTTAAAGTCCGGATGAAAGAGAACGTGCAGCGTACCGGTGATGCGGTGTGTCTGCTCGTGATCGCCTTGGGTGACGTGTCTGTTGCGAAAGGAGATCAAGATGACACACACCCGCTACGCTTTTGTTAAGGCCAACTGGCATTCCGATATCGTAGATCGCGCGCTAGAGGGATTTCTAGAGCTGATACCCGCCGAACAAGTCGATGTATACGACGTACCTGGTGCGTTCGAGATGCCGCTGCTTGCCCGAGATTTGGCCCAGACAGGTCGCTACACCGCGGTTGCTTGCGCGGCCTTTGTGGTCGACGGTGGTATTTATCGGCACGATTTCGTGGCGCAGGCAGTGGTTGACGGTTTGATGCGTGCAGGTATGGATTCCGGGGTCCCTGTCTTGTCGGTTTCTCTAACCCCTCACCAATATCAGGAAACAGACCATCACAATGCCATCTATCGTGATCATTTTATTCAAAAGGGTCGCGAAGCGGCCCATGCAGCACTAAAAGTAGCAAAGACCCGCGCCGGGTTGGCTGCCGCTGCGTAAAGAGAGTTGGGTTGGGGCCGCGGCGCCCCAGCTGCATATCCGCTTGAGGCCAAAGCACTTGACCGCTAATCACGATTCCCAAAGGAGCACTCCATATGTCAATGAACAGCTTTGGCCATCTCTTTCGTGTCACCACCTGGGGTGAAAGCCATGGGCCGGCGTTGGGTGCAACTGTAGATGGATGTCCGCCGGGAGTCGCGATCGACGAAAACATGATCCAACACTGGTTGGACAGACGTAAGCCCGGGCAGAATAAATTCACCACTCAGCGACGTGAACCTGATCAAGTGAAAATCCTGTCCGGCGTTTTCGAGGGACAAACCACCGGCACCCCAGTCCAATTGATGATCGAGAACACTGATCAGCGTTCAAAAGACTACGGCGATATCATAGACAAGTTCCGGCCGGGTCATGCAGATATCACCTATTGGCAGAAATACGGAATCCGCGACTATCGTGGGGGCGGGCGCAGCTCGGCCCGGGAAACGGCAGCGCGGGTGGCGGCTGGGGGTTTGGCGCGCGAGGCAATCAAACAGATCGCCCCGAATGTGCAAATTACCGGGTATATGACCCAGATCGGCCCGCACAAAATCGAGCGGGAAAGGTTTGATTGGTCGCAGATCGAACAGAACCCGTTTTGGACTCCGGACGCTCAGGCTGCCAAGGAATGGGCAATCATATTGGATGATCTGCGTAAGTCTGGAAATTCAGTTGGAGCTGTGATCGAAGTTGTGGCCCGCGGCGTACCCGCGGGGATTGGCGCTCCTGTCTACGGTAAATTAGACACTGATTTGGCCGCTGCGATGATGTCTATAAACGCCGTCAAAGGCGTAGAAATTGGCGAAGGCATGGCTGCCGCTGAACTGACCGGTGTTGCCAATGCCGACGAGATATTCATGGGCCAGAACGGACCGCAATTCAGCTCAAACCATGCTGGTGGTATTCTGGGCGGTATTTCGACGGGCCAAGACTTGGTAGTACGATTTGCGGTCAAACCAACCTCTTCGATTTTGACCACCCGAAAGACTATCACAAAATCTGGCGAGGAAACCGAGATCATTACAAAAGGTCGTCACGACCCCTGCGTTGGAATTCGCGCGGTACCGGTGGGCGAGGCAATGATGGCCTGCGTGATCCTTGATCACCTGTTACTGCATCGTGGCCAGATTGGTGAGAACCGTGGCAGGATTGGCTGACCTGCGCGACAGCCTTCGTCGCGTTGTTTTGCACCGTATGCAGACCGATCCCGCGCACGATCTAGCCCATTTGGATCGGGTCTGGAAAAATGCTCAGGCCATTTGCGATGTTAAGTTGGACATGCAGGTTTTGCTGGCGGCCTGTTACCTGCACGATCTTGTAAATCTTCCCAAAGACGATCCTGATCGTGGTCAGGCCTCCCGTCGCTCTGCCGAGGAGTCAGAGCCTATCTTGAGCGAACTTGGATTTGACGCTGCCCAAATACGTGCTACTCAGCATGCAATTGCTGCGCATAGCTTCTCGGCCAAAATACAACCAAAAACGAATGAGGCGCGCATTCTGCGAGACGCAGATCGGTTAGACGCATTGGGAGCAATTGGCATTGCGCGAACCTTTATAGTATCCGGAGCATTGGGGCGGGCCCTATATGATCCGCTTGACCCGTTTGCAGAAACGCGCCGTTTGGACGATCTGACGTTTTCACTGGACCATTGGAAGGTAAAGCTGCTTCAACTTCCGCAAGACATGTTGACTGTGTCCGGGCAGAGACTCGCAGAGGACCGCGTAAAGAAGATGGTCGTGTTTTTGCAAGAGTTGGCAGAGGAAGTAGGTTTACCCTTGCCAACAAGTTGGACAAACCCCAACAACTAAACAACCGCCGTTGATCTTTGCGCTGCAAAGGCGCAGGGTCGCGCCGATGGCAAAATCCTTAACATCGCATCGACCGATTCTTGCCGTGGCGCTAAAACTAAGTGCCCTGTTTTTGTTCACGTCAATGTCGGCGTTGGTCAAAGCCTTGTCCGAAGACTTTCCACCTGGCGAGCTGGTCTTCTTCCGGTCACTTTTTGCTATTCCCGTTATCGTCATTTGGTTGGTAGCGCGCGGCGAACTCATCCAGGGTTTTGTGGTCAGGAAACCGATGGGACATTTTTGGCGCGGTGTATTGGGTACGGCTGCGATGGGTCTCACTTTTACAGGCCTCAGTCTACTCCCACTGCCCGAAGTCACGGCTATCGGGTATGCCACTCCAATATTCACTCTTATCCTGGCTGCTGTGATGCTGGGTGAACGAATTCGAATGATCCGGATCGGGGCGGTTGCCATCGGGTTGTTGGGTGTACTGATCATGATATGGCCTCGTCTCGGTAGCAGCGAGATGGAACTGGCTGCGACGATTGGCGCGATGTGCGTTTTGGGGGCGACATTTGCGCGTGCTTTTGTGCAAATTCACATCCGCCAACTGGTTCAGGTCGATCATCCAGCGGCAATCGTGTTTTATTTCTCGATGACGGCGACTCTTCTATCAGGTCTGACTGCTTTTTGGGGTTGGACCATGCCAACATGGGAACAGGCCGCCATCCTGATCGCAATGGGCTTGATCGGAGGCGTGGCGCAAATCCTAGTTACCTCTTCTTACCGGTTTGGGCAGGCTTCAATGCTGGCACCCTATGACTACACCACAATGTTGTTTGCAATTTTCATCGGCTACGTTTGGTTTGATGAATTGCCGACCTTTGCGATCTTGATCGGCGCTGCACTTGTCATAGTTGGCAATGTGGTTGTGATTTGGCGAGAGCACCAACTGGGGCTGGAACGTGGCAACGCAAGGTCTTTGTCCGACCACAAACCATGACTTTACCTTTTGCCAACTTCCCCTACGTTGGCCCAGACAAATAGCGAGGTACCCCAATGAGCGACGCGCAGGATCACAAGGAAAAGATGCAAAAGGTGCAGGCCAAGCACCGCAAGAAAGTATCCAAGGCAGTAGATCCTGAGCGCGGTTTGGTTCTGGTAAATACTGGCAAGGGCAAAGGTAAATCCTCTGCAGCATTTGGTGTCGTGGTCCGCGCCTTGGGCTGGGGCCAGAAGGTCGCAGTGGTACAATTCATCAAGGGTAAATGGAAAACCGGAGAACGCCGTTTCTTTGAAGAGCGTGATCTTGTGACGTGGCACACTATGGGTGAGGGGTTTACTTGGGATACGCAGGACCGCGAACGTGATATCGCAGCGGCAAATGCAGCCTTCGACAAAGCGCGTG
>NZ_JBXWSJ010000103.1:0-6844 GCF_059613365.1 Ruegeria sp. BHSA163 | reverse complement strand
GGGTGAAACTGTGCGCTTTGTCGTAACGGATGGTGGTGAAAGTGTTCCCGTCGCCTTTAAAGGAGTGCTGCCGGACCTGTTTGCTGAAAATCAAGGCATGGTCGGTACAGGAAGTTACGTAAATGGCGTCTTTGAAGCCACTGAAATTCTTGCGAAACACGACGAGACTTATATGCCAAAGGAAGTTGTGGACGCGCTAAAAGAGCAGGGCGTCTATAAGGAAAGTGGCGGTAGCTAAGGAAAAACTCAAAGAAAAGATTTCTGATTAGGCGTTGCGAGGGGAAGCCGCGCAGCGACCTTTACGTTGTTAATGATTAAATAGATTTAGGGACAGTTTGTGCAGCAAATGCAGCGGAGAAACGATGCAGACTGTACATCAAATAGCCAAAGAAATTGTCGAGCGTGAAGGTGGTTTCGTGGAAGACCCGGATGATCCTGGCGGGGCTACAAAATTTGGTGTGACCATTCATACCTTACGCCGCCTAGGAATGGACGTAACCGGAGACGGTACGATCGACCGCTCGGATGTCAAAGCTTTGAGCAAATGGCAGGTGGTTGAAATTTTTTTAACCCACTACTTCGAAAAACCAAAAATAGGGCTGGTTCCTAAAGGACTACAACCTTCCTTATTTGATATGTATGTCAACGCCGGAGGTGAGGCGGTTAAAACTTTGCAGGCGTTGCTCAATCAAATGGGCTTCTATGTCGATGTGGACGGGATCATTGGCCCACAAACGAGTAAAGCCGCCCATACAGCCGTAGACCCCGATCCTCAGATGTTACGAGATGCCTACGGGGTGGCGCGGCGTAACTACTATTTTAGGTTGGCAGATCGTCGGTCTACACTCAGAAAGTTCGCACGCACGCGTTCCGGCGCCAAAGGTGGTTGGATAAAACGGGCCGAGGAATTTCTATCGCCCAAATACCACCTCAGTGACGAAGAATTTCAAAACAGGGTTTCTAAATGGGATTGATTTCTGGACTTTTGAGCTTGTTGTTTGGCGGTGAGCGGAATGTTGTGCGCGAAACAGCTGAAGTTTTTCTTGAAAATGCGGAATCTGCAGCAGCGCGGTCGGCCGCACTGCGCGAGCAGGCTTTAATGCAATTCGGTGCAGAATTCCAATTGCAGCCCAAAAGTGGCTTCGATCGTTTTATGGATGGAATAAATCGTTTACCGCGACCCGCGCTTGCATTGGGGACGTTGGGATTATTCGTCATTGCGATGATCGATCCGCTTTGGTTTGCAGAACGAATGCACGGAATTGCATTGGTTCCCGAGCCCCTGTGGTGGTTATTGGGTGTGATCGTTTCATTTTACTTCGGTGCACGCCACCAAACCAAAGCTCAGGAGTTCCAACGTGAAGTTGGGGTGACATTGGCGCAAGCCCCGAAAGTTATGGAAAATTTGGAGGCCTTGGAGCGCTTGCAAAATCGCAGTTCTAGAGATGCCCGTAAGGAGCCAAGCAAACAACGCACCAGAGAGGGCCGCAACCCAGCATTGGATGATTGGCGACGACTTCGAACCGCTGAATAGGCCGCGACACTATGTGCGCGCCGCATCGATAAATGTTAATGGCGCGCCACTGATGCGAGCGGTATATATGTTTCATGATTACAGAGCTCGGCCATTTTGCACTGATCCTGGCTTTCCTTGTTGCCATCGTACAAAGCGTAGTGCCACTGATCGGGGCCGCCAAAAGGTGGAGCGGATGGATGACCTTCGCAGAACCTGCCGCAATCGCGCAGTTTCTGCTTACAGGGTTTTCATTTGGCGCGCTTACATGGGCGTTTGCGTCATCTGATTTTTCACTACGAATTGTTGTTGAAAACAGTCATTCCCTAAAGCCGATGATTTACAAGATCAGCGGCACTTGGGGAAACCACGAAGGGTCAATGTTGCTGTGGGTATTGATTGTCACGATTTTCGGTGCGATGGCTGCAGCCTTTGGCGCAGGCCTGCCACCGACGCTAAAAGCGCGCGTTTTGGCGGTTCAAGGCGCGATTGGAGTGGCGTTTTTCGCGTTTATTCTGTTCACGTCCAACCCCTTTGACCGCATGGCGGTTCCACCTTTTGACGGGCGCGATCTAAATCCACTGTTGCAGGATCCCGGTCTCGCGTTTCATCCTCCATTTTTGTACTTGGGCTATGTCGGGTTAAGCATGGCGTTCAGCTTTGCCGTTGCTGCCCTTATCGAGGGGCGCGTGGACGCGGCTTGGGGCCGCTGGGTGCGACCCTGGACGTTGGCGGCGTGGGTGTTTTTAACCATTGGAATCGCTTTGGGATCTTGGTGGGCCTATTACGAATTGGGTTGGGGCGGCTTCTGGTTTTGGGATCCGGTTGAAAATGCGTCGTTTATGCCATGGCTGCTGGCTGCCGCCTTGCTTCACTCTGCAATTGTCGTAGAGAAGCGCGAGGCTTTGAAAAGTTGGACAATCCTTTTGGCGATCATCGCTTTTGGCTTCTCGTTGATCGGTACATTTATTGTTCGCTCGGGTTTGCTGACATCGGTACACGCTTTCGCAAATGACCCGGAACGCGGCGTATTCATATTGATCATCTTGGTTATCTTTATTGGCGGGGCGTTGACTCTTTTTGCCGCGAGAGCACAAGCAATGGAGGCAAAAGGCGTGTTTGGCGTTGTCAGTCGAGAAAGTGCGCTGGTGCTAAACAACGTTCTCCTCGCAGTCAGTTGCTTTGTGGTATTCTTCGGAACCATGTGGCCGATGGTGGCTGAAATGGCTTTTGACCGAAAACTCTCGGTTGGTCCGCCGTTTTTTAATGCAGCATTCACACCCTTTATGATTGCGTTGGGTATTTCGCTGCCGATCGGGGCAATGCTGCCTTGGAAACGGGGTAGGATAGGGCGTGCTGCATGGTCTTTGCGTTATGCTTTTCTATTGGCCGTTGCGCTTGCCATTCTCGTCTGGACGCTGCAATCCGGACGCAGCGCTCTTGGCCCGGTGGGTTTGTTTCTTGGCATTTGGATCGTGTTTGGCGCCATCGTAGATTTGTGGAGCCGAACTGGGCGATCTGGCAGCTTGACGCGCCTGTTTCGTCTGCCTGGTGCCGATTGGGGCAAAGCTGTTGCCCACAGTGGCTTGGGCGTCACTATGTTTGCTATCGCCGGACTGACTGCCTGGGAAGTCGAAGATATTCGAGTCGCCCAACCCGGGCAGCCGTTCCAAGTTGGCCAGTTCACCTTGAGTCTCAAGGATGTTCGGCGCGTGCAGGGCCCCAATTACTTCTCAACCACCGCAGATATTAACGTAACGGAAAGCGGGGGGCGTGTTACGACGCTACACCCCGAAAAACGGGACTATCCGGTTGCGCGTATGCCCACCACCGAGGCAGCAATCGACTATCGCTTTTTACGCGATCTTTACGTGGTTCTCGGAGATCAACAAGCTGACGGTGGTTGGGTAATAAGAACTTACATCAAACCGCTGGCCAACTGGATCTGGGGTGGATGTATTCTCATGGCTCTTGGCGGGGCACTTAGCCTATCTGATCGACGTTTCCGAGTTGCTGCAGGCGCACGGAAATCACCAAAAACCGGAGTTCCCGCAGAGTGATACGCTTACTTTTTGTCTTTCTGATGCTGACAAGCCCAGCATACGCGGTTCAACCTGACGAAGTATTGCAGGACCCGGTGCTGGAAGAGAGGGCGCGCAATATTAGTACCGGGCTGCGGTGCTTGGTTTGCCGAAATGAGAGCATCGACGAGAGTAATGCGGAACTTGCCCGAGACCTGCGCATATTGCTACGGGAGAGGTTGGTGGCGGGAGATACCGATCAAGAAGCTGTCGATTTTATTGTCGATCGGTATGGCGAGTATGTACTTTTAAAGCCCACTGCGTCGGGCGCGAACCTGCTGCTTTGGCTGGCCGGGCCAGTCATGTTGCTGATTGCTGGAGCAGTAGGTTTAAATTTTGTCCGGAACCGTTCCAAAACGCAAAGCACTGTTCCAAGCGGTAGCGACACTCTGACCCAAGAAGAACAAGCGCGACTGCGTCAAATACTTGAAGACTGACGCGTAGTTACGCTTTCACTTTCACTGATTATGCGTAAGGGTTTCGTGGAATTCTGCGCGGGTGAGGTTTAAATGGAATACGAACAGGTCCATCTCGACATAACTAATGACTTGGCGGTTCTGACCCTTGACCGGGCAGACAAAATGAACGCGCTGACTAAACGGATGAGGGCAGAGATAACCCACGCGATGAACCATGCGGCCAAGAACGCTCGGGCCGTTGTTATCACCGGGGCAGGAAACGCGTTCTGCTCAGGTCAAGATCTTGGCGATGCGTCAAGTACGGGCAAAATTGATTTGGGACGAGCTTTGCGCGATGAGTATGAGCCTATGCTTAAGTCCGTATATGACTGTCCGGTTCCGACTATAGCGGCTGTTAACGGTCCTGCCGCTGGCGCCGGCGCTAATCTGGCACTGTGTGCGGATGTGGTGATTGCAACCGAAAGCGCTTATTTTATGCAAGCGTTCGCGAAGATCGGATTGATACCGGATGCGGGCGGAACTTGGTTCATGCCGCGTCAAATGGGATTTGCAAAAGCAATGGGCGCCGCGTTGTTTGCTGACAAAATCAGTGCCCGTCAAGCTGATGACTGGGGGCTGATCTGGGAAGCGGTTGCCGATGCTGATTTTGTCACCCATTGGCAAAGGCGGGCTGCTCATTTAGCAAACGGACCCACCGCTGGTTTTTCGGCGATTAAGCAGGCCATTCGCAAAAGCTTTGATCATACACTTCCAGAGCAACTGGAAACCGAGGCCCAGTTACAGGAAAATTGCGGACGCACGCGCGACTTTGCCGAAGGCGTCGTGGCGTTTCTTGAGAAAAGGCCCCCCAAATTTGAGGGCCGTTAAAACCGTCGTTTAGGCCCGGCGACGCCGTCTTGTTCGACGTTCTGGCTGCGCGCCGGTTTCCTCAGTCCCATCAGTTTCGGAAGAAAACGGGCCAAGCGCAGCTGTGATTTGATCCAAGGTCGGGCGAACACCACGCGGAACCGTATCCAACGCCTCGCGCATTTTACGCAAATGTGCAGGCATCGTTCCGCAACATCCACCAATTATCGTGGCGCCAGCGTCTCGTGCCATAGCAGCGTACTGTCCCATCAGTTCTGGTGTTCCGTCGTAATGAATATGCCCATCGACATACTTTGGTATTCCGGCGTTGCCCTTGGAAATAAGCGGACGTTCTGTTCCTTGCGCGACAAAACCTAGAACAGTACGTAAAATATCCGACGAACCAGTTCCACAATTCGCGCCGAATGCGATCGGTGGGTTAGCCAATGTCTCGACGATCTTTGCCAGATCCGCAGAAGTAACTCCCATCATAGTGCGACCCGCAGTGTCAAAACTCATGGTTCCGCACCATGGCATGTCGGCTAGGGCAAAAGCCTCGGCGGCGGCCCGGAACTCTTCCGGCGCGCTGATGGTTTCCACCCAAAGTACGTCGACGCCACCATTTTTCAGGGCGTCCGCTTGTTCGTGGAACATTTCGACCGCATCAGAATGCGACAGACTACCGACAGGTTCCATAATTTCACCTGTGGGCCCCACTGATCCCGCCACGATGACCCGGCGGTCTGCTTGGTCAGCAATTTCACGACCAAGCTCGGCACCAATCCTGTTCAGTTCAGCCACTCGGTTCTGAGCGTCGTGCAGTTTAAGGCGCGCAGCCGTTCCTCCGAACGTATTTGTAAGAAACAAATCGCTGCCAGCGTCGACAGAGCCCTTGTAAAGTGCCCGGATCTTTTCGGGCGCTTCCACATTCCACAACTCAGGCGCATCGCCCGATTGCAAACCCATGTTGAAAAGATTTGTTCCCGTAGCACCATCAGCCAAAATTGTATCGCTGGTTTCCAATAGTTTACTAAGCGCGTTTGTCATTGGCGTAATCCAAATACGGCCATAAGGGCCAAATCATAAAGAGACGCCCCATGTCCCACGACCAGGGCGTCAAATCAAACTCATTAAACTCATGAAGATCATGAGCGCGGTGAAAATAAACTCAGTCGGTCTCGCTCAGCACCTGCGCTTTGGCTTCTGGCAGCAGTTCTGCCATTTTTGCGCGAATTTCTTCAGCCGTGGACAGGTTCCCCAGATCGCCTGCAACTTTTCGCACGACATCTTCGTGACCCGCTTCCTCAAAATCGGCAATTACCACAGATTTGGCATATTCATCGGCTTCCGCACCGGATTTTCCCAGTTTTTCAGCGGCCCAAAGGCCCAGAAGCTTGTTGCAGCGAGCCTGCGCTTTGAACTGCATTTCTTCGTCGTGAGCAAACTTTGCTTCAAAGGCGTTTTCGCGTTCGTCGAACGTGGTCATTGGTTGAGGACCTCATATCACTAATTTCGTTAAACAGATAAAAAAACCGAAACAGAATGTATAGCGAAAATAGCCCATGCGCGACCAATTGCATCGAGAGGGCAAAGAAGGTTCGCAATGTCGAATTCTGGCGTCAAGACTGGAGCGTAGCAAAGGCTCAAACCGTCATGCTGTGAGTGAAAATAGGTCCAAAGCCTTTAAATCTGACCGCAAGCGATATCTCTGACGCTTGCGGGCGGGGGCTGGCTGGAATAAGAGGACGACAGCCGCGCGATCAATGCGCGTAACCGTTATGGAAAGGTCGCCAATGGCGCGTCGCAAGAAAATTTACGAAGGCAAGGCCAAAATTCTATACGAAGGTCCTGAACCGGGCACAATCGTGCAATATTTCAAAGATGACGCCACCGCATTCAACGCGGAAAAAAAGGATGTAATCGACGGCAAAGGTGTTTTGAATAACCGCCTGAGTGAATTCTTCATGACAGGCCTGACACAAATC
>NZ_JBXWSJ010000102.1:0-6878 GCF_059613365.1 Ruegeria sp. BHSA163 | reverse complement strand
CTTCAAGCTGACACGTAGCGCTGCTCTTAACGAGTGGCGCGAACTTGGCGCGGGATAAAGGACAGCCTCACTGGTCTACCAGAGACGAGTTCGAATTCGTCTGACAGCACCTTTCCGAGATTACAGATCAGCTTGAAGCAGAGGAACTGACTTCGTTGCTGAACGAGTATCTGTCGGAAATGTCCAAGATCGCTCAGCGACACGGCGCATATTTCGACAAGTTCATTGGGGACGCGATGATGCTGTATTTTGGCGAACCCGAAAGCCTGGGCGCAAAGGAAGATGCAGCTGCTTGCGTTCGGATGGCGATCGATATGCAACGCGCCTTGAACGATCTGCAAACTGGATGGCGGCGCAAAGGCTTGATTGATCGACCATTTCAGGCTCGCATAGGCATCAATACGGGCTACTGCACAATAGGCAATTTCGGTTCCAATGATCGGATGGATTACACTGCGATTGGGCGAGAAGTGAATCTTGCTGCAAGGCTTGAGGCTGAGTGCGATCCAGGAGGCATATTACTGGCAGCGGAAACCTATTCTTTGGTGACAGATTGGCTCTCGGTTGAAGAGCGTGAGCCGGTTCAGGTGAAAGGATTTCAGAATCCGATCCGCACTTACGCGGCAACAGCGATCTACGAAGCCGCTGCGCGACAGAGCCGCATCATTCACGAGGAGGACGAGGGCTACACCCTTACTGTGGACCAGGATCGCATAAGCGCGGAAGCCATCCGTCGGCTAAAGTCCGTTATTTCTGATTTAGGCGACTAAACATTAAGCGTTTGTCGCTCAGAAGTATTTGACTAGACCGTACAACCACCAGATGGACCGTCGTCTAAACTGGCAGGCGTGCGTGAATTTCAATTGGGGCAATCAAACCACGTTCGATGTTCCGAACCATGTGTTGAACCTTAAGCGCAGTGTCTTCGCCCATGATAAGATGAAGACCCAAAGGTGGAGGGCCATCTGAACGGCTTTGCGCAGCTGCCAGATCGGCGAAGAACTGTTTGGCAAATTCCGTGCGGTCGATCCGGTCACTCACCTTGAAACCAACGGACTTCAAAGCAGCCTCATACGTCTCCGGTGGCGCAAGTGCGCTTTGACCTGAGGAAGAAGCCCAAGGCGCCGGATAGTCCATTTGTCCCTCTCCGACTTGCATCACATCGTAAATTGCAAAGATTCCTCCTGGCTTGAGGACCCGTTTCGCCTCGCGCGCTATGCCTACTTTGTCCGCGATGTTCATGCCAACGTGGATCATATAAGCGGCGTCCATTGAACCAGCTTCTAGCGGCAAATCGAGCACGCTGCCTTCGATAAGTTGAACCCGATCCGATAACCCGGTCCATTCAGTGAGTGTCCTTCCGGTTTCCACAAACTCAGCGGTCAAATCAACGCCGGTTACGTGCGCTCCGGTAGCTGCCGCGACATAGCGCGCCGGACCGCCGAGACCGCATCCAAAATCGATAACCCGGCTTTCGGGCGTAAGGCCAAGAGCCTTTACAAACGGTTCGGTTGCGAGGCGCCCACCAATGTGAAACTCGTCAACCGGAGCCAAAGCGTCGTGGGAAATCGGTGGGGTCAAGTTTAGTGCTGCGCATCCATCGGAAATCCGCTTGAGCAAGTGACCGGAATGGTAATGGTGCTCGACTTCATTGGGATTAGTCATTTCGAAGCCTCCCTAATCATTTCCGCAACACTATACAAAGCGACCCGACATGTCAGCTTCGTCCGCAACTCGGTCCTTCGCAGCAACCGTGCGAACGTCTGCACCGAGCCCATAGCTGACGCTTTAGTAATTGCCGGAACAGGTGAACTACGCGGACATTTACAGCAAGTTCTCGGTCGACGCGCTAGTGTCATCTTTCGGTTTGAAGAGTGCGCAAAACAGAGAGCAACTGCGCTCTGCACTCGTAGAGGCAGGATTTTAGACGCTCAATGAAAATTTCCGACTGACCGCTTAGAGCCCAAAGTCGTTTCGTTGTGACTCGCGATTTCCGCCTAGAGAGATAGCCCCGCCCTATGCAAACCGGTAGCCAGCAGCTCGAAATCTTCCGGTCGACGCCACATGCTTTCAAAGCCTCGTGCAAGCGTAGCAATATTTTCTTCGGCCAATTCAATGCCTCGGCTTCCAAACTCATCGCTACGTTCCGAAACAAAGTCCTTCAAGGCTTCCGCAGCCTCAGTTGGCCGTCCAAGGTGTGCATAAGAAGCCGCTACGAAAGCTGCGGCTAAAGAGTTGAGGCGAGCCTCGCCAATCAGCAAGCCGAGTGCAGCCTCGAAGTTTCCACAAAAGAATTCCACTTGTCCCATGATCCAATCTATGGCCGGCGGATGTAGCGGGTCCAATCGCATCGCTTCTGATACGACCTCAAGCGCCTTTTCGTGCCTTCCCAACAAAAGAAATGCATAGCCACACCATGCCATGGACTCTGCTTCGTTTTCGATCAGCGCGAGCGTTTTCTCAAACTGTGCGTCGGCTTCATCCCAGAGCTTGGCGCAAAGATAAGCAAACCCAAGTTGGTCCTGAATGTAGGGGTCCCGGTTATCCAGCGCCGCGCCCTTCCGTGCAATGTTTAATGCGTGGTCAGGAGCATCTGAGTCAGCCAGTCCCAACCAGAGGTCGATTACATAGGTGTCCGAGAGGTACATATAGGATCGCGCAATAGACGGATCGAGTGCGACTGCCCGTTCCAGCAAAGCGCGAGCTTTTGCCGTATCTCTGGCATTTAGACCGTCGCGAAGAGCCTTGCTTCTCAGCATCAAGTCATAGGCCTTCATCTCGTCCGCTGGTTTCTGCGCCGAGCGATCGACAAAATCGTGTTGCACTCGCCCGGGAAGTACCGCCACGATGCTGCGGGCGACTTCATCCTGAACGGATAAGATGTCTTCCAATTCGCGGTCGTAGCGTTCTGACCACAACTGCGCACCAGTGACGGCATCGGCGAGCTGCACGGAAATCCTTACCCGACTTCCAGCTTTTCGGACACTGCCTTCAACGAGATAGTCAGCACCTAAAGCTGTGGCTATTTCAGCTGGATACATGTCTTGTGCTCTGAACCGGAACGACGCGTTCCTCGAAATAACCTGAAGCGTACGAAAGCGCGACAAACCAGTGATAATGTCTTCCGCGATACCGTCGCTGAAAAAAGTCTGCTCCGGGTCGTCGCTCATGTTGTGTAGCGGCAGAACCGCGATGGCGGCTTTCTTGACGGCTGCCGGTTTCGGCGGTTCAGCATTTTCTCGTTTCCCTCCTGCGATGCGCCAAGCGCGCAACGGCTCAGAAACATTTTTGACGGAATGCGTGCCTGTGTCCTCCCAAGCAACCGGAATTCGGTTGCCGACAACGCGATAAACAGCTTCGGACACGAGTACATCTCCCGGGTTCGCCAGCTGCTCCAATCGAGACGCGAGGTTAACGCCAGAACCGAAGACATCACCATCCTGCATGATGATGTCACCGAGATTTATGCCGATGCGGAATTGTATCGGGTCGGGTTCTTCCGGGGGGTTCTGTTGCCATTCAACCGCACAAGAAACTGCATCCGCGGCACTGCTGAAATTGGCCAGAAGGCCATCACCCATTAGTTTAACGATACGCCCGCGGTGACGTTTTATGAGAGGCGCAATTGTCTCATCTATTCTAGCAGACAAGGCGGAAAGTGTGCCTGACTCGTCTTGCTCCATCCGCCTCGTATAGCCGACCATGTCAGCTGCGAGAATTGCTGCAAGTTGGCGCTCCACACTGTTCCTCCTGTCCCCTGCATATCGGTCGTAGAGCAACAAAACCATTCGAAACTGACAAGCCGGCTTCGCAACTGTGCAATAACGACCGAAGTGTCCGCGTAGCAGTCGTACAAGAAAGTTGCTACGTACGAACGCGTCGAACGCAAAGCAGAAGTTTAAGCAAGGTCGAAGACGAAGCGCTTTTCCGCTGAGCCGAGATCTCCTTAAGACTTACTGATTACTTTCCAATCATTCGTCCACGACACGAAATTCACCAGATGGCGCGTCCGTAGGAGGCTCATCGAACTCGTTGGAGATAAGTCCGCGACGAATGAGCTCTCGGATTGCGGCCGCTCTGGATGGCAACCTGTTCTCAAATCTCCAGTCATCAATGGCTTTGAGCTCTTCGAGGTCAAGCATTAACTGAAGTTTCTCGGTGCGCTTGGGTGGTCGACCTTGATCTGACACTGACATGACCTCAGTAGCTTCCATCACTTACTCCAAGCATGTATGGCAATGTGCCTGTGTGTCTACATGATTGTTGGCATGCTGTGTGAGGCATGTAGGGTCATGATTGTCATGAAGAGCCCTAAGGTGCGCAGGATGAGTACTTTAAGTATATGATTTTATTTGAAAAATCACTTTTACATCCTAATTGTAACTCCATAAGCAACGCAACGGAGTGAAAATGATACAGCAAGTCTTAAAATCTGAAGTGCAGGAAGAAGTGAACGAAACGGGTATCGATAAGAATGCTTGGATCGCCAACGCCGTCACTGAAGTATTGGCAGACACCATGGTGCTGATGGTGAAGACACAGGGAACCCACTGGAATGTTGTGGGTCCGCTATTCCTGCCGATCCATGAGCTTACCGAGCGTCACTATCATGACCTATTCGAGGCTGCTGATGCATTGGCCGAGCGTGTTCGCGCTCTGGGTCAGGTTGCACCGATTTCGTTCACGGACATGATAAGTCAAGCCAAGCTGACCGAAGAAGAGACGATCAAAGACGCAGAAGGCATGATCAAACAATTGATCGCGGACCACGAGGCGATGGCGCGGAACCTGCGCGAGACCGCGACGACCGCTGCCCGGTACGGCGATGGGGCAACAGAGGACCTGATGAACGCCAGGATGGCGAAGCATGAGGAAGCGGTCTGGATGCTCAAGGCGATCGCCACGGCATAATTTGCTGCTGCCATTTTTCGGGTTCACCGATTTTGATGAAAGGGAAAAAGATGACACGTGTTGGGTATGAGAAAAAAGCACAGCTGCAACTGGATAGTTGGAATGCACAGATTGACGCTCTTGAGGCCAAGTTAAAGGTGGCCGAAGCGTATGCGAAACTGGAGCTCGAGGAACAGCTCAGCACGCTCCACAAAGCGAAGTCTGATGCAGAGGCTCAGCTGGAAGAGTTGAAGTCCACCAGCGAAGAAGCCTGGGAAGATGTCAAGGAAGGTTATGAGGCAGCGTGGAACGATATGAAGAGCGCTCTGAAACATGCTGCCGACCGGTTCGCTTAAGACAGAATCCATGGGATCTTCGACCAAAGCTAGTTTTGTGAATGGGGGCCTTAATGCGATCAACTAAGGATTTTCTGAGGTTTTTTCGCGGGTTCCTGACCATCCCTGCTGCCATAAGTCTTTCCGGGCTTTTGGTGGCTGGGATTGTCTTCAAGATTGAAAAAACACTGTCGAGCTGGGGTTGGTGGGCCGCTGATTGAAAGCTATGAGGGTACCGTAGTTGGTTCTTAATGACATTTCTCAAGATCGAAAACGTTCAGGACTATCCGCGACCTCCAGTGTTGGAACCAGTGCAGCAGTCCATTCGTGTCGAGTTTGGCGGTGAAACAATCGTAGAAACCGACAATACATTTCGGGTGCTCGAAACCCACCACGCCCCAACTTACTACATCCACAAGGATGCCGTAGATGCCATTCTGATCCAGACCGCTGGTCGATCATACTGCGAGTGGAAAGGCGTTGCGACTTACTGGGACATTCAGAGCGGGGCAGTCAAGGCCACAAAAGCTGCATGGAGTTACGCGGCACCGACCAAGGGTTTTGAGCAAATAAAGGGCTACATCGCCTTTTACGCCGGGCTTATGGACGCTTGTTTTGTTGGCGAGCATCGAGTGATTCCGCAACGTGGGGACTTCTACGGAGGCTGGATCACTGAAAATTTGAATGGTCAAATTAAGGGTGCTCCTGGCACGGAGCTTTGGTGAGAATTGGTGACCGACCCTAAACCCTCGTCCAACCCTGTGGCTGTTCGGTGCCTGTGAAGACGCTTCTTGCAAAGTACGTCATCTGAATGGTCACCATTCTCCTTAACCCTGTTGAACGGCCAGATCAGACATTTGAAATGGCTTTCGTCAGGGCGGATCATGTCAACGTATCTGTATGGTTGACTGGCTTCACCCCCATCCAACACGCGATCCGGAAAAGTGTCGATCTAAGAGGTAGGAAGCCCCGATATGCAAGCTCCAGCAGAGGCATGACACCCGGCAAACGCGCCACACGTGCCAACCAACGCCATTTGGGCAGAGCGTCCCAGAGTTCCACGAACCCGCGCGCACCGGATACCAGTTCTCCATCTGATCGACGCACATGGAACCGGCTCATCGCATCCTGCCGCGTTAGATCATCACTAACGCGACCACCTGCTTTTGAGACGTCGAGAAAATGCAACCGATCAGCGCCTTCGCAAGAGGCGTAGTGACCAATCTCAACAGAGCAAAGCGGACAAGATCCGTCGTAGTAAACCGTAGTGCCGTATTGATTGACTTCGGCTTCAACCAATTTGACCGCAGCGACAGCCTTGTCCGTTTTATGCACTTTGTTTTACCTCATCCGTGGGGCCTCGCCCGTCCATCTGTAAGAGCTAGCGCACAATACGAAGAAACGAGGGAGCAGCCGGGGAAAACAGATGCGGTATGAGGCCGCAACTTGGGATACAGTTGGCCAAGTTTAACGGCGGGTTTGTCCGCATAGTGGTCATATGTGCTATTTCGGCCAACGTCTGCTTCGAGCCCATGGCGGCCGTTAATCTAGCTGGTTTGACTTAAATCATACCGCGTTTGCCGACGCCCGCTAAACTGCCCGTCCTATTAAACTGGATGGGAGAAAATTCGATGACCAAACGCAACTGGTTAC
>NZ_JBXWSJ010000101.1:0-7026 GCF_059613365.1 Ruegeria sp. BHSA163 | reverse complement strand
AGACGTATCTAAACAAAACAAATTCCGATCAACAATTAAACTCCACAATATCACAAACTCAGATCTTCAACAAAAACTCGACCAACAATGCACTTCAGATGAGCTTTCTGCGGAAACACGATCTGGCGGCGAAAGTCGAATGTCCGATTGGCTCTGGGAACTGACGCAGGGGAGCAAGTAACGTATCGGTTGGCCCCGACCGCCTTTCTGTCCCCTTGCCCTTATGCGTCAGCTGATGCAGTTTCATATTCAGCGGAGGGATGCCTGTTTCACCACGGGGTCCGTTGGCAAATAGGCCAACGCGTCTTTATGCTTTGGGAGGGGTTTGTCATGACATCCAAAACCACGGGTCCCATACCACCGGACAATGTGACGCCACAGCAGCGGGCGATGCCAAGGGTCAACAAGGTGACTGCAGGTGATATCACGTCCTCGCTTAAAGCTGGATTTTCCGACTTTCTGGCTCGTCCTTTGATGAGCGGTTTCTTTGGCCTATTTTATGCAGCTTTCGGAATCCTGTTTGTTTGGTGCCTTGTCTGGCTGGGAAAGATTTGGATGATCATTCCCGCCGCGGTCGGCTTCCCGCTAGTCGCACCTTTCGCCGCGGCCGGGCTTTATGAGATGTCCCGCCGACTACAGAAGGGAGAGAATTTCGGTTGGTCTGAAATACTTTCTGTCATGGCTAATCAACACAAACGAGAAATGGGCTGGATGGCCTTTGTCACCCTGTTCATTTTTTGGGTGTGGATTTACCAGGTTCGGCTATGGCTGGCGATCATCCTGAAGGATGCGTCTTTCTCGGATTTTGACGGATTTTTGAACACCTTGTTCTTTACTCCACAGGGTTGGACTTTCCTTGCAATTGGTACCTGCGTGGGCGCATTTTTGTCGCTTGCGTTGTTCTTATTAACTGTCGTGTCTATGCCCATGTTGCTTGATCAGGAAACTGATTTCGTTTCCGCCATGCTGACGTCCATTCACGTCGTCACAGAAAACCCAGCGGTCATGCTCACCTGGGCGGCGATCATTTCGGTAACTATGCTACTGTCTTTGGTTCCAGCTTTTCTGGGTCTTGTCTTCACGCTGCCGATCCTTGGCCACACCACGTGGCATCTTTATCAACGGGCTGTGACACACGCGGACGGATGATCTTTTCGGCCACGGTCCTAAGCAACTGCCCAGATTGAGCCCAATGCGGACAGCAAAATATGACATTTTGTGGTCACATAGTTTTCTAAATTTTGCTCCCGATTTCGACTTCTTTTTCAGCCACACTTTTTCCGGCAGGACGACTAATCTGCCCAAAAAAGTGCTAATGTTGAGGTCTTCGATTATGAAAAACGGACTGAGCTGGATAGTCTACATAGCGGTCGCTACCGTTACGTTGATTGGCGCGCCTGCATTCGCCGGCGCCACTATAAAGATTGAGGCGAACGCGGCGACGCAAACTGTCGAGGTTGTCGCTGATGGTGCGGTTGCCATAGAAAGCGCGGAGCCATTTAGCGAAGTTTTCATCGCGAACGCGGACATCGCTGATATTTCGTCGATAACAGGTACTTCCCTTTACATCTTGGGTAAGAATCCGGGTCGCACGACCCTGATGCTGACTCGGGATGACAGCAGCATAATTTCTTCGATCGACATACGCGTTTCACCGGACACAACGGAATTACAGCGCCGTCTGACAGAAGTTTTGCCAGATGAAGAGATTAAAGTCCTTTCCGCGAACGACGGCTTCGTTCTTACCGGATCTGTGTCAGGCCCAGAGGTGGTCAGCAAGGCACTTGAGGTGGCGGGACATTACGCGCAAGGGAAAATATCGAACCTACTGAATGTGCGCATCCAAGAGGCACCTCCAATGCCAGAGCCAAAGCCGGAGAAGGTCGAGCCAGAACCTGCAGTCGAAATCGTTGATCCAGCTGAAGTTGAGGCACAGATCCGCGAACTTCTTCCCGACGAACTGGTCAGTGTCCACGATCTCGGAGGAACGATCGTTCTATCAGGAAAAATAAGCTCACAGGAGCGTGCGCAACAAGCTGTACAGATTGCTCAACTGCTAGTCGGCGATGCAGAAATCTCCAATCTTCTGACGGTCACGGAAAACCAGGTTTGCAAAGTGCGAATGCGTCGTGGTGGAGAACTTTTTGAAACTGTCATCCCTTGCCGGGAAAGTTCATAGTATCCTCTGCTGTCGTTGCAAGCAGTATTGAACCAGCTGTGAAAGCTGACCGAGTTCCACTTGGAAACGATGGATTTTCCAAGCTGTAGCCAGATGGATTAATTTCCAAGGGTTGAACGGTCTAAAACAGGGCTAGACCTGCCTTGGTTTAAATCGGCGGCATTAGAAATTCAGTCTGGGACTGAATACAAAGATGCCTGTTTAGGCAAATTGCTTTTAGTCGAATCTTAAACCCGAGGAGGGTAACCAATAGAGAACTTGGCAATTCGGCGTCAGACAATTTGAAAAAGTGGTGAGCCGTACAGGATTCGAACCTGTGACCCACTGATTAAAAGTCAGTTGCTCTACCAACTGAGCTAACGGCCCACTCTTTCTTGGATCTAATCGACCCGTGGTGCTCTCTAAGGTATTTTCCTGATCGGGTTCAAGACCTTAATTTGCACCCATTTCCGCCGACATAAAACTTGTGTCCGGCGCCCCGATAGGCGGCCTAATTAGGCAGGTGGGGCGAAGGGGTCAACCCCTTTTTTCATGAATCTTCCAGAGAGGGTGGAATCATTTCCTGACCATCGTTATATGGCCGCCATGCGACATACAAATGACATCGGTTTGCCCTTCATGAAAATGCATGGGCTGGGAAATGACTTCGTCATTGTAGACGCCCGCGCACAGGCGGTCGCGGTCACGCCCGCGTTGGCAAGAGGAATTGGGCACCGCCAGTTCGGTGTTGGATTTGATCAACTCGCTGTCATTGAGGCAGGGGACGTCGATGCGAACTTGGTATTTTATAATGCCGATGGATCGACATCAGCGGCTTGCGGAAACGCCACACGATGTATTGCCCGTTTCCTTATGGAAGAATCCGGTAAGTCGGAACTGACTTTGAAAACCGCGCGGGGTTACCTCTTGGCCCGCGATGCCGGAGACGGCCTGACCTCGGTGAACATGGGTCAACCACAACTGAACTGGAATGAGGTTCCACTTGCCGAAGAACTGGACACATTGGAGTTGCCAATCGAAGGTGGGCCGACCGCGACGGGTATGGGCAATCCGCACTGCACGTTCTTTGTCGAAAATGCCGAAGCTGTATCATTGGAAGAGTTTGGAGCGAGGTATGAACATCATCCTCTTTATCCGGAACGCACCAATGTTCAGGTTGCTCAAGTCACCGGACCGGATCAATTGCGGATGCGGGTTTGGGAACGAGGTGTTGGAATAACGCTGGCATCCGGATCGTCCTCTTGCGCGACTGCTGTTGCAGCAGCGCGGCGTGGATTGACCGGGCGCACAGTGCAGATTGAACTGGATGGTGGTAGGATCTGGATCAATTGGCGCGACGATGGGGTCTGGATGACAGGCCCAACGTGCCACGTGTTTTCTGGCACGCTGACACCGGAGTTTCTGAGGTCTCTGGCATGAGCGCCCCGATATTCACAACATTGGGTTGTCGCCTGAATGCATACGAGACTGAGGCTATGAAAGAGCTGTCGCAACAGGCAGGCTTGAGGGGCTCCGTAATCGTTAACACATGCGCCGTTACTGCCGAGGCTGTTAGGAAAGCCCGTCAGGAAATTCGTAGACTTCGGCGGGAAAATCCAGAGGCCCGCCTGATTGTCACTGGATGTGCCGCGCAGACCGAGCCTGACACATTTGTCCAGATGGATGAGGTCGACGCAGTGCTTGGGAACAGTGAAAAAATGCGGCCCGAGACCTGGAAGAGCATGGCGGCAGACTTCATTGGTGAGACCGAGGCGGTGCAAGTTGACGACATCATGTCTGTCACAGAAACGGCAAGGCATCTGATTGACGGGTTCGGCACCCGCTCACGCGCATATGTGCAGGTTCAGAATGGCTGCGATCACCGCTGCACTTTTTGCATCATACCCTACGGGCGTGGAAATTCCCGAAGCGTTGCTGCGGGCGTCGTGGTGGATCAAATCAAGCGCCTCGTCGACAAAGGTTACAACGAGGTCGTTTTGACAGGGGTGGATTTGACGTCTTGGGGCGCCGACCTGCCCGCGCAGCCCAAGCTGGGCGATCTGGTGATGCGTATCCTAAAGTTGGTCCCTGACCTTCCGCGTCTGCGGATCAGCTCGATCGATTCAATCGAAGTTGACGAAAACCTTATGCGAGCCATTGCAACTGAACCGCGCCTGATGCCGCATCTGCATTTATCATTGCAGCATGGAGACGACCTGATCCTCAAGCGTATGAAACGCCGCCACCTGCGCGATGATGCCATCCGGTTTACGGAAGAGGCTCGAAAGCTTCGCCCTGACATTACTTTCGGCGCGGATATAATTGCTGGATTTCCGACAGAGTCAGAAACACATTTCGAAAATTCCTTGCGACTTGTTGCTGAGTGCGATCTGACGTGGTTGCATGTCTTCCCCTATTCCAAACGCGCCGGCACCCCCGCGGCGCGGATTCCGCAACAAGTGAATGGAAAGGTGATCAAGGACAGAGCCGCGCGCCTGCGCAAAGCAGGTGAAAGTCAGGTTGCAAAACACTTGGCCGCCCAGATCGGAAAATCTCATCGCATCTTAATGGAAAACCCTTGCATGGGACGCACAGAGCAGTTCACCGAAGTCACGTTCCAAGCGCCACAGCAAGAAGGGAAGATTGTTAACGCGACGATTACTGGGCATTCTTTGACACAGCTAATAGCTTGATGAGTTTATGGGGATAAATTAGTCCGTCGACAAACGGGAGGATGCCTGTTCCAAGGTAAGTCACACGATTCCGAAAAAAACCCCCGCTTCCAGCAGGAGCGGGGGTTTTCAAATTCAGCCAATAGGATGGCTCTAGTGCCTTTTGCCCTTAACAGGCGCCCACAGGCGTTTGTTCACCAGGTACAAAATCACCGACAAAATGGTCAGGAACAAAACGCCGACAAAACCTGCGTTCTTGCGATCCATCATCTTGGGTTCTGCGGCCCACATCAGGAATGCCGAGACATCCTTTGACATCTCTTCAACGGTCGCGGCATGGCCATCTGCATATTCGACTTGGTCATCCGCCAGCGGAGGCGCCATGGAAATCCAACCACCGGGGAAAGCAGTATTCTCATACAGAACCGAACCAGCCTCTTCCTTTTCTTTACCAGTATACCCATCCAGCAACGAAGCGATGTACTCGGCACCGCCCATACCTTTGAACAACTGATTGATCCCCAGGCCATATGGACCGTGGAACCCAGCTCGGGCTTTTGCCATCAAGCTGAGGTCTGGCGCACCAACCCCGTTGTTTTCAGGGAAGTGGTCTGTTGGGATCGCCGGACGGAAATCATCCAGTTCGGGATCGAACACTTCGAAATTGCCCGCCGCGTAAGCGATGACCTGTTCTTCTGAATAACCCAGAGCTTCTAGGTCGCGAAGGGGCACGTATCTTAGGCCGTGGCAAGCCGCGCAGACCTCGGTGTAGACCTGAAGACCACGCTGCAACTGGCTTTCATCGTAAGTGCCAAACGGACCTTCGAAAGAGAAATGAAAATCCTCGACGTGCTGTTCACCACCACCTGCAGCATTTGAAGCTACAGGAGCAACGGCCAGAGCAAGCGCGGCACCGATTGCAAGTTTCTTGAACATGTTTCCGGTCCCTCTTCTTACTCTGCCGGCGTGGCATCGGCGTCAGCCTTGCCATAATGCGCGTTGAAGTCTTCTTCGATGGTTTCTGGCGGAGCCTGTGGTTTCTCAATTACCCCAAGGATCGGCAGGATTACGAAGAAGTAAGCAAACCAATACGCAGACGCGATCAGCGAGAAAGTTGCGTAAGGCTCCTCTGCAGGCATAGCGCCCAGCCACATCAGCGCAAAGAAATCGATGACCAAGAGGTAAAACCACCATTTGAACATCGGTCGGTATTTCCCAGAACGCACGCTTGATGTGTCCAGCCACGGAGCCAGTGCCATCGCAAGGATTGCTCCGAACATGGCCAGAACGCCAAAGAACTTCGCATCGATGATGCCGCCTGTGATGAAGCTGGCGATTTGTACAACCCAGACCTCACCAGTAAATGCGCGCAGGATCGCGTAAAACGGCAGGAAGTACCATTCTGGAACGATGTGCGCAGGAGTGACCAGCGGGTTGGCTTCGATGTAGTTGTCCGGGTGGCCCAGATAATTCGGCATAAAGCCGACGATGGCCCAGAACACCACCAAAATGACCGCAAGCGCGAACAAGTCTTTGATCACAAAGTATGGCCAGAAAGGAAGAGTATCTTTTTCGGCGTCAGCTTTAGACGTGCGACGAACGTCTACACCGGTCGGATTGTTGTTGCCAGTGGTGTGGAAAGCCCAGATATGCACGACAACCAGAGCCGCGATGATAAATGGTAACAAATAGTGCAGTGAGAAAAAGCGATTCAGCGTAGCGTTGTCCACCGCAGGACCGCCCAATAGCCAGGTTTGGATCGCATCGCCCACAAACGGAATCGCACCAAACAGGCCAGTTATCACAGTCGCGCCCCAGAAAGACATCTGGCCCCAAGGCAGGACGTATCCCATGAAAGCCGTGCCCATCATCATCAGATAGATCAGCATCCCGATGATCCACGTAATCTCGCGCGGAGATTTGTAGGACCCGTAGTACAGGCCGCGGAAGATATGAATGTAAACCGCAACAAAGAACAACGATGCGCCGTTCATGTGCAAGTAGCGGATAAAGTAGCCACCATTCACATTGCGCATGATGTGCTCGACGCTGGCAAAGGCCAGATCGACATGCGGAGTGTAATGCATCACCAGAACAATTCCGGTTATGATCTGCAACGCCAGACAGAAAGTCAGGACGATGCCCCAAATCCACATCCAGTTCAGGTTTTTAGGCGTTGGGATCATGAGTGTATCG
>NZ_JBXWSJ010000100.1:0-7073 GCF_059613365.1 Ruegeria sp. BHSA163 | reverse complement strand
AAATTTGATGCGCGATTTGGACCTCAAGAGGATGTTTGCTGGACGTGCTCCCAACGACTGCTGTGCGGACAAGCTGATCAGTTGTTTAACTAGTGCGAGTAACGGTGCCTTCCTAATATCAACCGCGGCCATACTTCTTGGCGATTTGCAGTGCTTTGCTGGGTTAATCAATCAACACTTGTTCGAATTTGCTGTTGGGCCCGACGACCGGGTCCAGGACAAGCACAAGCCGGGTTTCTCCGGAACCTTCAATCGGTGGCGAACGGTGCAAAAGTCCTGACTTCGGCTGCTCAGGCCAGCGCGTTCCGCGCAACAGAATTGGAGTGGCAGTAGGAACAGTGAAGACGCGACTCGGATCTGCTCCGTTGCTGGAGACACCATATTGTGTGCCCGTCCCGCGGTATGTACAAACGAGACGCGCAGTTACGGCATCAATGTGAAACCTGCGACAGGCGTTCGTGGTTACGACATCTAAGCGTAGGCGCAGCCATTCCGTAACCATTACATTTGCGAAGATGTCCGATAGTGCAGCCACATCCTCAATCAGGCGATCACATTCGGTTCCCTTTGGAGTTTCCGCTGCTTCGCATATCTCAGAAACTGCCTGCCGAACCGCTTTCGGGCGCAGAATCAATCGTGCTTGGGGCAGGTATTCTGATGGCAAGCCGTCAATCCAAGATTGAAAGCGGTTCAAAGGCTTTCGACGCCAAAGCACAGCGGCACAACCTGGATGATGAATCGTTGTCAGACCCTCTGGCGTTTCTGCGACTCCAACTCCGATTGCCGCGTCCTTAACGGCTTCTCGAGCATAAATCATGCTGCCACCTCGGCGCGACGCCACATTGGAAAGGGATCGGGCAGGTCCGGTAAGTCATCTGGTCGACCCGCAACAAGCGCAGGAAGCAATGCCGCGTCCAGCCGGGCTTTCAACGCGGGCCAATCGATACCGGTCCCGATAAACACGATTTCCTGGCGCCGGTCACCCCAGGGTTCTTGCCAATGTGCTAGCATGTACGCCCGTGCGCTTTCGTGATCAGGGCGTCGATCCTCTGGAACAGTGGCCCACCAAGTGCCAAGCGGTTTGACCGAGGACAGAGCGCCGGCAAGTGAAAATTCCGCTACCCAATCTGGGCGGGTGGCAATCCAGAAATGCCCCTTGGACCGGATCACGCCGGGCAATTCACCGTTGAGTACGGCCATAATCTTCTCGGGCACGAAAGGTTGCCGTGCTCGATAGACGAAGCTTTTCACCCCGTATTCCTCGGTTTCCGGAACATGGTCCGCAAACCCGTAGAGTTCTTTGACCCACATCGGATAGCCGCATATAGCCAAACTGATAGACATATAATCTACGGTGTGAGCTCTCTCGGAAGTTTAATCTGACAAGTTCCAACAAACTCGGCAGATGTCGCTATGGCTAGAGCAGAAACACAATCAATCCGCGCTAGTTGATGCCGATCCCGATATCAAAGGTAACCGGTTGAGAACTCTCGTTAACAACCTCAATTACGTGCTCGCCCGATTGCCATAGCTGGCCTTGATATGGAGTGTCCGAAGAAATCAGGTCAAACAGCAAAGAGCCGTCGGGATTTAATATTTTGTAGTCCAAAGCTCCGCCGCGTGATCCGACGTTTACGTTCAGAAATTGACCATCGCTTGCGCCCAGGACGTAGCGAACCGTGGTACCCGCTTGTAGTGTCGCACTTATGGTGGTGCCGCTTGTGCCTGCGTCGAACTTTACAACCTGATCCCCAGATACTGTCAGCGCTGACGCAGGCGCTCCGTCCATCGCGCCTTCTCCATCGTCGCCCTTTTCGGCGTTTTCATCAACGCGCCGCAGATCAGCAACTTCGGGCCCAGACCAAACGATGCATTCGTATTCAAAACCATTTCCATCGCGAAGCCGCACCATAATAGCGGCTTCGCTGAATTCTTGACCAAGAACCTCTCCACCGACATTCCCGAAGCGGGATATTAACTCATCAATACAAGCGTTCGCCTCGTCAGAGATATCTGAAAGAGCCGGCATGGGGAGTACGGCAAATACCAATAAGCATTTCCTCAACATCGTAAATTTCCTTTCGGTCAGTGGCCGGATTACCTCGGCGTGTCGAATAATTGTCCGAGCTTGAAATTAACTGAGAGGTGGCTTTGTTCAAAAAGCGGCCCCAGATGAATCTCGTTCTAAGCTTCCGGATCCGCCGAAGATTGGTTGAGCTCTGCCAGTTCTTCCCAAACAGCTGCGGGGATTGGCCATTCCGCCCATTCCATTGCCTGTTGAACGTGCTGAGGCCACGTGACTCCGCAAACGGTCGAGGCAATATCTTCGTCTTGCAAGGAATATTGCAGGGCCACTGCGCCGGCTGGAATATCATGGCGCGCACAAATCTCTTCAACCGCGCGAATTGGTTCAAGAATTTCGTCATTCGCCGGTCGATAAACGTAAAACCGATGCAGCGCACTCCCCCGTGCCAAAGCGCCGCCAGAGAAAGGTGCGGCATTTATGACTGAAACACCCCGGGATCTTGCGAGTTTGATCAATGGTTCCGCGTTATCGTTTACGAGAGTGTGCCTATTGTGTGTTAAGACAACGTCGAAATCCCTGTCCTTCAAAATTGGCATCATGACATCGATCCGCCCCGCAGCGATCCCAACAGCTGTTGCCAGGCCTTCCTCTTTGATACGGAATAACTCGTCGATAGCGCCGCCGCTTGCCGTAACCTCGGATAGATCGTTGGAATACTCGATATCGTGAATGTGAAGAATATCAACGCGGTTGACACCCAGCGCCTCCAGACTCTCCTCGAATGATCTCCGAGCTTGAGATGCATCGAAAGCACCTGTTTCCATATTCCTATCCAATTTGGTGGAAAGAACTCGACCATCCGGCCACCCACCAAGTTCGCGAATGACTTTTCCGATACGCTCCTCACTGCGCCCCATGGCATAGCATCGCGATGTGTCCAGAAATGCATTGGGTACAGAAAGTATTGCCCGAATTGTATCAATCGCGCGATCTTCATCGACTTCGTAGCCGTATATTTCGGGAATACTTCCCAGGCCGGTCGACCCAAACCCTATGCGAGGAATTTTTACTCCTGTCGTTCCAATTTCACGTAACTGTGCCATGCCAAGCTCCCCAACGGCTCAGGACATTCATCAATGTTGCTCGACCAACTTCTGATAAACAAGTCCAATTTACAGCACAACATTCGACGAATGACCAAGCTGGCGTGACGCGAATTTCTGCGTTCGCCAGCTTCAAACCGTACAAGCTCTGTCTCAAAGCTCTCGGTGACCACATACTGTCAACGAGCAGCGGATCGCAGACTTTTCAAATCTCAGCATCAATGGCTTGCGCAGCCATCTGGCAAGAGGTCCACGTTAGGTAATCTTGTCTCCCACGAGGACGATATGGTTGCAGCCAATCCCAAATTTACCTTTATGGAGTTGCAAAATTCGAACAATCCCAAGGAGCTTTTATTGGCTCCGCGCCCTGTAAAAACGGAGTTGACGGCGCGACAAGATTACTGTGCCGCTTAGGAGTTACGCGCGCCCCACTCCTACATTTTGACCTGCTTCGGAGCGCCATTTCTTACCCGTAAGCCGGAAGTATATGCCGATATGTTCGCATCTCGGCTGAAGAAAAGCGGGGCGCGCGCATGGCTGATAAACACGGGCTGGACCGGTGGTGGAGCCGATACTGGGCACTGGATGCCTATCGCGGCGACACGGGCATTGTTGCAGGCCGCCATGGACGGCACGCTGTCAGATGGTCCTTTTGTCAATGGCAGCGTCTGGACCACTCGAATTCCGTCGAATGGTCCAGACGAGGCAGCACGATTTCTTCACCCAGAGAATACTTGGGCCGACAAACAGGCATTTGAGATCGCAGCTAAGTCCTTGAGGGGCAAGATAACAGATCAATTGGATAAACTTGGGTTGGAAAATACCCTAATCCGCGAAACTTGCTCAGTTTGAAGGGACATAAATCAGTCAGAGCTGGCTTGGATTGCGGAACAAGTGTGCTTAGCAATCCTGATAGTAAGCAAAGAAGATGGGTTCTTCTGTCCCAAAGGCTCTGACTGGTTTGTGACATCAAAGAGAAACCGGGTAAGTTGGTTGATCTTTCAGCCAAAGGTTTGATCCACGAATTCTATTGCCCACAACTGCATCATCCGCAGCAACTTTTACCCTCTTGGATAGGTGGACAAGCAACAGTTCCATAGGAACAGTAAACACAGCAGTCTCCGGTCAATGGCTTCAAAATAGTCTTGCAAGACTTACACTCGTAAAACCACTGACACGCATTTGTCGGCATTGCTTCGACTGCCGAGTGGCCGCACTTTGGGCAAGTAATTTTACTTTCCAAGATCATATTCAAATCGTTCTTTTTCGCACATCATTGCAGATGAGAAGTTATCTTGCCTGTTTCGCTTGTTACCGCAAGCGTTGAAGGTAACACGCGACCTTGGATCGCCGCTGTTATCGGCAAGGCCCACAGTTATGGGTGCCTTCGGAATTCATAAATTTCTCGTGCAGGAATTTTGTTAAGGTGTTCTAAAAAGCCGCGTGTCGGTCCGATTTGGAACACCAAGGACCATTTGCCCGCGGACCTATCATATTGAAAGATAATGCGATGCAAATTCAGAAAGACGCTGAAATCCTACAACCTCAGGACTGGACCTTTCCCGTGCCGATCGCCTACGGCCCGGGTCGCTTAGCGGAGATTGGCGAAAGGTGCGTCGCGCTTGGTGTCGCAAGGCCGTTGATTGTCACCGATCGCGGAAGCCAGACCTTACCCTTTCTTTCTAAGTTACAAGGCTCACTGACTGACTCCGGCATATCTTCGGATGTGTTCTTCGACATTTCGCCTAACCCACGCGATGACGAAATCGGTGCTGGTCGTGATTTGTTCAGGAACGGCGGTCACGACGCGATTATTGCGATTGGAGGCGGCAGCGCAATGGACGGCGGAAAGTCCATATGCCTGACTGCAAACAACGAGATTGATCTTTGGGCTTTCGAGTTTGAACAACCTGTTCCCGAGATTGCATCAAGCAAGCCCTTCCCGACCCTAATAACCGTTCCGACAACGGCAGGGACTGGTGCCGAGACCGAAAGCACCGCAATGGTCACGCATGTCAAAAAAGGTATGAAGTTCTGCGTCTGGCACCCAGACTTAAAACCGTCTCTTGCACTTCTGGATCCAGAATTGACAATCAGCCTTCCACCAGATTTGACGGCTTGGACGGGCGCAGACGCGATGACACATGCGATAGAGGCTTATCTGGTCCCCGGGTTCCATCCACTGTGCGATGGACTTGCATTGGAGGGTTTGGCGCTTGTGTCCGCCTGGCTTCCGATTGCCGTACGTGAACCCGAGAACATGGCCGCCCGTGGAGGAATGCTCATGGGTTCATGCCTGGCCGGGATTTCGTTTTTAAAAGGTCTCGGCCTTGTCCATGCCATTTCGCACATGGTTGGGGCAGAATTTAACACTCAACATGGGCTGACAAATGCGATCATCCTGCCAGTCGTGTTGCGGTTTAATCTCCCCGGCATGGAACCAAAAGTGAAAAGGATGGCATATGCGATGGGGCTTAACGACCACTCCATAGAAGCCTTCATAGCTGAGGTTGAACGCATATTGGATGACATTGGAATACCAAAGTCTCTGAGTGCTATTAACGTTCCCTTGGATTGTTCCCAGCGCATTGCGGGAAAAGCACAAATGGACAGCGCGGCAGCGACAAATCCCCGAACAGCCAGCGTGGATGAGATCCGCGCCCTCACCGAGACCGCAATATTGCAAGCGCGCTAGACCCTCGGCTTAGGTCAAAATCTAACGACACCCCAGACCTGCAACCGGGCATAGGAATGAAGCAATATCGAACCCAGCGCGGCGCTGTATTTCAGATAGCGAAGCATAAGAACGGCAGATCACCTACACTCACCGAGATGGCAATTTTGACATTTGAAAATACCTTCAAGCAATGTTTCGCCATTAGATGCGATAAAAGCGCTTCGAAGTATTTCGGAAAACATCGTCCTGTAAAGAGCTTGGGGTCAGTTCAAAATGCCTTGAAACAACTTCTTCATAAGTGGAACTGATGCTATCGACAGGAAAATTCGATCCAAACATGCAGCGATCGGCGCCGAACTGCGATAAGCAAGCTGAAAAGATTGGCGAAACACTTTTGGCGTTCCAGTTTTGGTCGAACATTCCGAGGCCAGAAAGCTTGCAGTAGACCTGCGGCAAGTCAGACAAAGATTTCAAAGCTTCGGCCCACTTAAGAAGCCCAGATGATGTCCGGTCATATGGGGATCCGGCATGGCAAAGCGCGACCTGAGTATCAGGAGCATTCGCAAGAACGTCCGCCGTTTGATCCATGAGTTCAGGCAACAATTGAAGGTCAAATGAAAGACCGCGTGAACCCAATTGTCTAAGGCCGGACAAAAACTTTGGATTGTGGAGCAGCGCGTTCGTACCTGTTTTTGCATCTTCACCCGGAGCGCGACCGATAATCTGGCGAACGCCGCGTACCGACGATAAGGTTTGAAGACGATCGAGTTGTTCCTCCAAATCATCAGCGGTCAAATCGCAATACGCAACTTGAACTAACGGCCAATCCTGGAACTGTTCGGCTATGGACTGCACCCATTGAGCTTCGGCCCATGGATCGGCCGCGCCGACTTGGATATGCACCGATGCCGCGACGCCTTGAGCTTCGGCGTCAACCCGGAATTCCGGCAGCAAGTAGTCCCGCTGGATCGAAGAGGGGTCGCCAAAAAAGCGAATGACACCTTTCTCCATTAGCCAAGGATAATTCACTGCAGACAAATCCCATAAGTGGTGATGTGCATCTATCCGCATGGCGTTTCGATCCCAGTGGTGCGTGCCAGAATATCGACGCCTTGCCCCTTCCAGAAGTGTAGAAGATCTATGAAAATCCAATTTTCGGCAAGTTTGTCACCGGCGCGACGATAGATGTCGATCACTCTGAATTCACTGGCTTTACCCGTCGCTGGCATACCCATGAACCCACCGGTGGGAACGGCCGTGAAGTTAG
>NZ_JBXWSJ010000099.1:0-7785 GCF_059613365.1 Ruegeria sp. BHSA163 | reverse complement strand
GATTGCGCCGATTGCGATGGAAGACGGCCTGCGTTTCGCCATCCGCGAAGGCGGTCGCACCGTCGGCGCGGGCGTTGTGTCGAAGATTATTGAATAATTCGTTTTAACGAAAGACCAGACAGAAAGGGCGCCCTCCAAGGCGCCCTTTTTTTGAATTTCAACAAATCAGGCGACAGTAAATGTCACTGGTAAACTTGAACTCGGTTAGACCTATGGAGAGTTCACAATGAACTAACCAAGGTTAGATCAGCCTGTCAGATTAAGAATGGAGGTTTTGATTCCGGTCAACTTCCCAAGTTCGATAGCGTAACTAGAGTCGCGCGCCAAGAATCAAAACCGGCGTTCAAGCCCAAGTTCGAAACCCGACTCGGAATAGCTAAACGCCTCAATGCCCGAGTTCGTGCGTTGATAGTTCATTAGAAGAAAGGGTGAAAACCCGTTTCCAATAAACACATCGTTCTTTTCCACGCGAAGAACCGCGCCCCAGGACTCTTCGTCCGGATTGCCCGTGAAAAGAACACTCGGCGTCCTGAACCGTTTGTTCTCGACAAAAACTGTTGGTCGAAGTGTAAAGCCTCCAGTTGTATTTATTTGACCAAAGATTGTAAAACGTTGGCGAATAAAATTTTCCAGGTTATCGTCTACGTCTTTACTTTCGAAAAAGACGCTGGCGTCAATTGTCCCGCGTCCGCCAAACGACCTGCGCACTCCGATTTCTGCGTCGATTTCGTGGCCGTCCAATGAGGCAGACGTTGGATTGTGCAATTGTGCGCCACTTAGTGTTGCAAATACTGAACCGCCACTTTGGTTGCGCCCCTCGAAAGCGGCTTGCAGTCCAATGCGGTTTTCAAAGATATTGCCGCCGATTAATCGCGTTGTAATCACGGGACCGATGGAGCTTGTCGTGTTTCGGGTGAGCGCCCTCAAACCAAAACGAGCGCCGAAAATGTAGTCGTCATATTGGGAATTCCGCGCTTCGGTTACATCAAAAGAAAGCGACGCAAATGCCACCGCGTCAGCGCCAAGGAGCTTCTTGCTTATGGGGCGCCGAAAATTAGCAGATCCTGTGGCACGTAGCCCGAACTCAGTCGTACGCTCACGGTTGAGAGTAAAGGGCAGGTCAATACCTGAAAAATTTAAAATAATCTGATCGGTGTCGTAGTTCCTTTGGTTGCCGACATTGGTGACACCAATGCTGAAATCCCAGTCAAATCCACGTCTGGCATCAATTTCGCGGATCAAACCCAGCACTTTGGTTCGAACGGGTTCGGGCAGGTCACCGGACAGGGCAGTAAAGAATTCATTCCGGGCACGGTTCCATTGTCGAGCTAAGAAATATGCAAGTCCAAGTTCAAGCCGAACCCGGACAAGATTGGGATTCTTGGCCAAGATGGAAGAGAACTTTTCAATGGCTGCATCGGTGTTTCCCAGCTTCAAGTCCCGAAGGCCGCTTTGGAAAACTGCCTCAATCAATGTGCTTTCAGTAAAGGGTTCTGCTTTGTTGGTACCGGTTGGTTGGGCGTCAGCCTCGCCCCCGCAATGAATGGCAGCGATTATGCACGCAGTTAGCAAGTAATTTCGAAACATTGAAAGAGAACCTGAATTCATACATTGACGCCAATCTTGTTCGGCTCTGATTCACGGTCGAACAGATCGGTGATTTAATGAATGTCACATGCAAAAAAGTAAACACGTTAAAATAGAATAAAATAATTATTGAACCCTTTTAAATATATTATAGGTTGCAATGAGATAATGCATAGGAGACGATATGAAGGTTCGGTTGTTAGGACGCGCCACGCTTTTGGTTGCGGGTTTTTCCTTAAGTGCGTGCCTGTCAGGGGGCAGCAGTGGGTCATCCGGCAGTGGTGCCGATACCGTAACATTACCGCGTGATGGGGCATTAGAGCTGGATGGCACCGCCGTTGTCGCGGAATTTTCAAATAACGGAATTGATGTGGACGTAGATGGCGTTAACGCGCCGCAGGATTCCTCGCTCCGCTTGACCACTGAAGATGGTGAGATTGTAGCAGCCCGTGTCACTGCGCCGGGGTCAAATCTCGCTTTGGATTCTCGGGATGGTGATACCCTTGATCAAGATGCACCTCTAATTGGCTTTGAGTCATCCGATGCAAACGAAGTAATCGTGTTCGTCGACCCAACTGAATCAACGTTAGAGCATCAAACTTTCGGTGTGTGGCTCAACGGCGCAACTGCGTCGTCAGGAACTGCCGGGGTCGGATCGTATGGGGTGCGTACAGCAGCCAGCGATGTTCCCTCAAGTGGAGAGGCGACCTACGAAGGTATAAGTACGGGATTTGCTCGTCTTGATGATGGTAATGCTTACGTAACGGCCTCGGAAATCCGTGTGTCGACTAATTTCAGCACGGCTACGATCAATAGTACTGGAACAGTTGTGGGTAGTCTGGATGACGGGGAAGAGCGTAGCGCATCGGAATTGAATTTCGCTGGTACAGGGAACGTTTCTGGGAATTCGTTCGCCGCAAGTGTTTCCGGTGAGGACGTCACTGGTACTGCGAATGGAATCTTCTATGGCCCCAATGCGGCAGAAGTTGGCGGTACCTTCCGGACCGAAGGAACTGGCATTACCTACATCGGATCGTTTGGAGCGAACTGACCTCAGTCTCCAGAGCAATATGTCAAAAAATCAATAATTTAAGAGGCCCCGCCGCCAATGCGGTGGGGTTTTTCTCGATTTTGCCTATGTCTTCAGCCGTTCGGTGCCCAAGGCTCTCGTCCGACCATTTGGTCTGCCTCGGCAGTAATGTCATTCATATGTTGCTCGAGGCTCAGTCTTAAGGCTTCGATCTGTTCTGCGTTCGCTTTGCGCGGCACTGTTTCTGTCCACTCGCGACAAAGAAACACGCCTTCGTTTTTCCATGGGCGAGGCATAAGCAACCGATCCCAGGTGCCAGCCTCGCGCCCGTAGCGGGTTGAAAAAGTGATGCCAAATACCCGTTTGCCTGACGTCCGCGCCCAAATTAACGGCACAGTGGAAGAGATCCGTTCTGGGCCACGGGGGCCGTCGGCGGCGATGCCAATCGAAATCCCCTGTTTCATCTTGCCCAAAACTTCCCGGGAAAGTGCCACGTGGCGCTTTTTGCTGGCCATAGCGATCGTATCCATGCCGAACAGTTCCTGCACCCTGCCTACCATGCTGCCAGCCCGGGCGGACGAAGTGATCGAGCAGATACGACCTTTGTCCAGCGGAAAGAAATATGGCGATTGCGCCAGGCGTTGGTGCCATAAGACAACGATGACCGGTTCACCCTGGTCGACTAATTTATCCAGCTCAGTATACCCGATCCGTTGCCATCGCGTATTGCGATAAACCATCCTGATATAAGACGCGATCCGACGGGCCACCCAATTCAGGACGGATTCGCTGTCAGCAATTCTCGTGCGGATACTCAAGATGTCTGTCCTTGTGCGGGGCGACGCTTGTCATACTGAACTTGACGTTACGTGCAACGGTTTTGTCATTGATCAAACTGGGTGCACTATTAAAAAGGCTCTTGAGTCCGCTGCGACACTGGCATATCTGAAGGCGCACTACAGGGGTATAGCTCAGTTGGTAGAGCGACGGTCTCCAAAACCGTAGGTCGCGGGTTCGAACCCTGCTGCCCCTGCCAATCCTCACGCCGTTCACAAGCAGCATGGTATTGATCTGAAATCAAGGTCGGTAGTGTGCCGCGCCATGTCGCGCAATTTACTTGACGCGTCGGGTAAGAAGGAAAAAACTTCTACGGAAAGCCGACGAAGACATCCGGGATGGCGGCCGGGTCGCAGACTGACGCACGTTCTTTTTCGGATCAGGGGAGTCGATCGGTCCTATGGGATCGTGGTCGGATCGGGGACTATTGGGACGATGACAGAGATTGGCGCATATCTTGAAGAGCTTGGGCTTTCAAAATATGCGCCTGTTTTTGCCTCAAACGAAATCACTTTTTCCGATCTGGCGCATCTGTCGGAACATGATTTGATCGATCTTGGTCTTCCGTTGGGCCCGCGACGACGTTTGATGGCGGCGTTGGGAAAAACAGATGTTGCCACTTCTCCTGCTTCACGCGGAGACGGTAAGATTGTGGCAGAGCGTCGCCAATTGACCGTAATGTTTGTCGATCTCGTAGGATCGACTGCCATGTCCGAACGTCTTGATCCGGAAGATCTGGGCGAATTGATCCGACGGTTCAAAGAAATCTGTACCACTTCAGTCGCACGGTTTGGTGGTCACGTAGCCAGTTTTATGGGCGACGGCGCGATGATTTACTTTGGGTATCCTCACGCGCAAGAGGATGCTGCATCCAGAGCAATTCACGCAGGGCTCGATATTCTTGAGGGCCTTAAACGAATGGAAGGTCAGGAGCGTCTTCGGGCCCGTATCGGCGTGTCGACGGGTTTGGTTGTTGTCGGTACGATCCACGGTGAAGGCCTCAAAGAGCATGATGTTGTTATGGGCCGGACGCCAAACCTCGCGGCAAGGCTTCAATCTCTGGCCGAGCCGGACATGTTGGTGATTAGCCCAGCAACCCGCAGGTTGGTTGGAAAAGCATTTGAGATGAAGGAACTTGGGCAGTTCTCTCTCAAAGGGATTTCCGAGAAAGTCCAGACTTGGGTCGTGACTGGTCAGGCGCACATCGAACGAAGATTTGATATTATGCCTGACGCGGGTGCCGGTCGTTTGGTGGGGCGTCAGGCAGAATTTCGGAAAATCTGCGACAAATGGCACGAGGCCAGTCAGGGCGCGGGTCAGTCAGTCTTGATAACTGGCGAAGCCGGTATTGGTAAATCGAGGTTGATCGAGGGATTGGGTCAGCAGGTTACCGAAGACGATGCAAGGCAATTGAACTTTCAATGTTCGTCCTTTCACGAAAACAGCGCCCTTTACCCCGTCATTCAACATCTGGAACGTGCAGCTGGATTTGTTCTTGGCGATACTGACGCGCAGAAACTGGAGAAGTTGGCGCATACCTTGCGACATCAACCAAAGGGGCATCTCAGGCTGATCGCCGATTTGTTGAGCGTCGAAGCGGATGATGTGTTGGGGCCACTTGACCTTCCGCCTCAGGTGAAACTCGAACAGACCCTCGAGGCCATAACTGATCAGTTGGCATCTCTAGCACGGGACAAACCTGTTTTATTGCTTTTGGAAGATGCGCACTGGGTGGATCCGACTACTTTGTCGCTTACCGACCGTGTGATCCAAAAAATTAGGGGTTTGCCAGTCCTTATTGTTGTAACAGCGCGGCCGGGCTTCGATCCGGGCTGGGGCCATTATCACAACACTTTGCACATTCCCCTCAAACGGCTGGAGCATAAGGATGTCGCAGCAATTGTGACTGATGTGGCAGGTGGGAATAAAGTACCTGCGGATGTATGCGACCTGATCGCTGCCAAAACTGATGGCATTCCTCTTTACGTTCAAGAAGTCACGCGCGGCCTTTTGGAGTCTGGTCAGCTGATGTTGACGGATGACGGCTATGTCCTGAAGGGCACTTTGCCGTCGCTGTCCGTGCCTAACACGCTCAAAGATTCTTTGATGGAGCGTCTGGACCGGCTTGGTATGGCCAAGGATGTGGCGCAAACCGGTGCTGTATTCGGACGTCAGTTTTCCATAGCCCTGCTGACTTCTATGTCGATCCTGTCTCCCTCGGTTTTGCAGGCCGGGCTGGATCAATTATCTTCGGCGGGGATCATCCTACAGGCTCCGGACGCTGCCAAGGATGAGTTTGTTTTTCGTCACGCCCTGATCCGGGATATGGCTTACGATAGCCTGCTACGGACAGAGCGTCAGGAATTACACGATCGAGCCGCTGATGCGTTACTGCAAAACCAGCCGCAGATGGTTCAGACTCAGCCTGAGGTTCTGGCGCAGCACTTTACCCTTGCAAAGCGCCCTGATGACGCGGTTGAACATTGGCAGAAGGCCGGAAGACGGGCGATTGAGCGCTCGGCACAGGCCGAAGCCCTGACACATTTGTCGACTGCATTGGAGCAACTGGGAGAGCTGCCCAAAAGCAGGGAGCGTGATCTCCAAGAGATAGACATTCAGATCTTGCGCGCGGGTGTCCTGAGGTCGACAAGCGGTATTTCAGGGGAAGCAACGGGTAAAGCATACGGCCGACTGCGCGATTTGTGCCATCGTGCGGACGAGACCGAGCGGCTGTTTCCCGTTCTCAATGGTCTTTATGCATTTCATCTGGTGCGGGCTGAGTATCGGCTTGCGCAAGAGGTTGCCGCGCAGATTTTAGACTTGGCTGCGGACACCGGAAAGACTGAGCACCGGATGGTAGGGCACCGAGCCATGGGTGCGGTGCAACTGCATTTGGGCAATTTGCTGGAGGCTCGGAAGCATCTGGAAAAAGCTTGGTCTCTTTATGATTTCGATCAGCATAGCAAGCTGGCTTATGTCTACGGCACCGACCATGCCGCAATCACCTCCGCATTTCTTGGAACTTGCTATTGCCTGATGGGCCTGCCTGACGAAGCTGCAAAGGTTCAACGCACCGCGTTGGACTGGGCCAAGCAGTTGAAACATGTGCACAGCGTCGCCCAGATCATGGTTTACATGTGTAAGGTGCAACTACTTTATCGCGATCTTCCTGCCTTGTTTGATGTTGCCGAGCCGCTGACAGAATTGGCCGAGGAACATTCCCTTCCGTTTATGGCCACGATCGTGAAATTCTGGACTACCTGGGCCGAAGCGACAAAGGCGCCCGTTCAAGAAAATATCGAAAAGTTACGTCAGTCTGCGGAAGACTGGTGGTCAATAGGGGCAGGAAACTACAAGAGCTTTTTTCCGTCATTGATAGCTGAATTGCTGGTTGAAACTGGTGATCATTCGGCGGCGCAGCAGGCTCTTCATCAGGCAGATCATTTCCTTGCCAAGACAGAAGAAAAGTGGGCAGAGTCAGAGCAGCAACGCGTTCAGGCTTTGATAGTCGCGGGTAAAGGCGGTGACCCTGAACCATTGCTGATGAATGCAATCGCGACGGCCCGAACTCAAGGTGCGGTTTTGTTTGAACTGCGCGCGGCAATAGATTTGGTCAAAGCGCGACACGCCAAAGGCGTGTCTGGTGGGGATGAGTTGGATTCAGTTTTGAACAAGTTGGATCCTGGTGTCGATCTCCCTGATGTTCTTGCTGCACGTGCGCTGATTGAAACGATGTCTTGACCAACGGGGGCAATTGCTGCCAGCTTGGACAGGGGCAGAAATGGGTTGATACCTGAATTTTGATGTCCGGGTTCGGGATTTCCGCATCTGGTTTTTCGCTTTTTATTTGAGGAGCGCCCATGCGTAAGATCCCCAAAACACTTTTGGCCAAAGAATGTATTGCAAACAGCCGCACGGATATGGCCTTGCAAGGCTATCACCCCATCAAACCTGACCAAATACGCGAATTCGAAAAAGGATTGATCGGTTCGGTGGTCCTTCCTACGGACCCGAACTACAACAACGACAGGCAGGTATGGAACCCGGCGTTTCAGGATTTTCCTGAAATCATTGTTTATTGCGAAACCATAGAGGATGTCCGGGCCAGTTTGGCCTTTGCTCATGAACATAATCTGTGGGTCGTTACCCGCTCGGGGCGTCACAGCACCGCAGGATACTCGGTCAACAACTCGATGGTTCTGGACACCAGCGGATTGCGGTATGTCACCGTCGACCCTGATGTGCCAATGGCTTACGTAGGACCGGGCACGCCTTTCAAGATGCTGAATTCGGTTCTGAACACTTATCATTTACATGTACCAGGTGGTGCA
>NZ_JBXWSJ010000098.1:0-7901 GCF_059613365.1 Ruegeria sp. BHSA163 | reverse complement strand
GCCAATAAATCAGCGCAACCGCCCAATCCCTTACCTCAGATGCCCACCGTCTCTCCGATGCGTCCAGCCAACTCTCCAGCCCGTCACCAAACCCATAAAGACCCGGTGAAGGGGTATTTACGGATTGGGGTCAGGACCTGCAACCCCCATTTTGAAAAAACTTCACATTCCACGGCAAAAACTCGCTGAACTTAATGAAAACAACAACTTATGTTTAGAAAGCGCCCGATTTCCCTTCTTGGTGTTCTTTCACTTTAGAGAAATTCCGACTGACTTGTGGCCAATATGCTGGAATCGCTTGCTCAATCTCGCCTTTTCTTTGTGTCCGGTGACAAAAAAGCGCCGCCAAGGCTTCCCAAGGCGGCGCGTCTCAAAGCGATTCATCTGAAGTTACTTCAGATCGAACCTGTCCGCATTCATGACTTTGTTCCAGGCCGCAACGAAGTCATTGACGAATGTTTCACCTGCATCGGACTGACCGTACACTTCGGCCAAAGCCCTCAGTTGCGAATTTGATCCAAAAACCAAGTCCACCCGTGTACCTGTCCACTTGGTTTCACCACTTGTGCGGTCCTTGCCTTCATAGACTCCATTGCCGGAAGGCTTCCAATCGGTGCCCATGTCAAGCAGATTGGTAAAGAAGTCATTGCTCAGCGTGCCGACCCGATCTGTGAACACACCATGAAGTGACCCACCAAAGTTGGCACCCAGAACTCGCAGGCCACCTACAAGAACAGTCATTTCAGGTGCCGAGAGCGTCAACAACTGGGCTCTGTCAACCAGCAGTTCTTCAGGTGAAATGCTGTATTCAGCCTTCTGGTAATTGCGAAAACCATCCGCAGCTGGTTCCAGCAACGCAAATGAATCAACATCCGTTTGATCTTGCGTTGCATCTGTCCGTCCAGGAGTAAATGGAACTTCGACTACGTGACCTGCTGCTTTAGCGGCTTTTTCAACACCGACCGATCCAGCCAGTACAATCATGTCTGCCAATGAGACTTTCTTGTTGCCAGACTGAGAGTCGTTAAATGATGATTGAATATCTTCAAGCTTGCTCAACACTTTTGCAAGTTTCAGCGGCTCATTCGCCTCCCAGTCTTTTTGCGGTGCAAGGCGAATACGGGCACCGTTGGCACCACCCCGCTTGTCCGATCCTCGGAAGGTCGAGGCCGAGGCCCAGGCGGTCGAAACCATCTCGGAAACCGACAATCCAGACGACACAATCTTGGCCTTGAGATCAGCCACATCAGAGTCATCTATCAAATCGTGATCAACGGAAGGAACATTGTCTTGCCACAGCAGTTCTTCCGTTGGAGCTTCGACGCCGATGTAGTTCGAACGCGGGCCCATATCGCGGTGGGTCAGTTTAAACCACGCGCGGGCAAAGGCGTCGGCAAATTCCTCAGGGTTTTCGTGGAACCGTTTCGAAATCGGTCCATAGATCGGATCCATGCGCATCGCCATATCGGCAGTTGTCATCATGGTCTTGACCTTTTTTGAGGGATCATGCGCAGCTGGCGCCATGTCTTCCTCTTTCACGCCAACAGGTTCCCAAATCCACGCACCCGAGGGGCTTTTGGTCAGGTTCCAATCATAGCCGAACAAAAGGTCAAAATAGCCGTTGTCCCACTTGATGGGATTCGCCGTCCATGCTCCTTCGATTCCGCTGGTGGTCGTGTCATCCCCTTTCCCGCTGCCAAACTTGTTGATCCAACCAAGGCCCATCTCTTCGATTGGCGCCGCCTCGGGCTCGGGGCCGACCAGATCGGGATCGCCAGCTCCATGCGCCTTGCCGAATGTGTGACCACCTGCAACCAGAGCGACAGTTTCTTCGTCGTTCATTGCCATCCGGCCAAAGGTATCGCGAATGTCGCGACCTGAAGCCAAAGCATCCGGCTGCCCGTCGGGTCCTTCGGGATTGACGTAGATGAGACCCATCTGAACCGCAGCCAGCGGGTTCTCCAACTCTCGATCGCCCGAATAACGGCTGTGCGGGTTGTCGGTTGGAGCGAGCCATTCGGTTTCGGTGCCCCAATAGATGTCTTCTTCTGGCGCCCAGATGTCTTCTCGACCACCGGCAAATCCAAACGTCTTGCCGCCCATGGATTCGATGGCGCAATTACCCGCAAGGATAATCAAGTCAGCCCAGGAAATTTGGTTTCCATATTTCTGTTTGATCGGCCACAGCAATCGGCGCGCCTTGTCGAGGTTTCCGTTATCTGGCCAGCTGTTCAACGGGGCAAATCGCTGATTGCCAGTCGATGCCCCGCCGCGGCCATCCGCTGTCCGATAGGTGCCGGCACTGTGCCAAGCCATTCTGATGAACAGGCCACCGTAATGGCCATAATCCGCAGGCCACCAGTCCTGAGAGTCAGTCATTAGGGCAACCAGGTCATCCTTTAGCGCCTGGTAGTCCAGCTTTTTGAACTCTTCTGCATAATCAAAGCCTTCGCCCATCGGATTGGATGCGGGTGAATGCTGATGTAGAATGGAAAGGTTTAGCTGATTAGGCCACCAGTCCCGATTTGATCGGGTCCCGGCACCATGCATAACCGGGCATCCGCCTGTGTTGGGGTTATCACTTCCGTCCATGTCTTTCTCCATTCCTGGCTGAAGCTTGTGTGCGTCGTGCGGTCAAATACGATTGGAAAAACAAGACTGAATGACATCGCTGCTAAAATAGTCCCACACAGGTCGAATATGGGAACATTGGGCGTTTTAGCAGCCATGCCGAAAATTGTATCAGCGATTCGTTCTTCCTGTATGCCGTAAAGTAGCAACTTACTTCTATGCAAATAAGTTTTGTTTTCGGATGATATCAATAGGAAATAATTATCACTCTGCTCGTCTGATTAATCACCTGCTTGCTCAGCGGTAAACTGTTTCGGAATTCAGCTTAGTGACCACTTACTTTTTTATACAGAGCCGACTTGTACCCAAAGAAAATACCAATGACACCAACCAACCATCCCAAGGTCCGAGCAATTTGGATAAACCTTCGGTCAGGCTGAATTGGCATCAGAATCATGGCAACTACTAATCCTAGAAATCGTATCGGAATGCTAAGAAACCCCAGAACCGCGCTGACCGGTTTGTTTTTGAGCTTGCGTCGCATGTATGTGTTTGACTGATCCCGTCCACGTGCGGCCTGATACCAGAATGAAAGCCGCTCAGGAGGAATGGTCTCGTATACAAAAGCGTCAGGGACCCAGCCCACTGTCAGGCCTTGGCCTACCGCATCGGCATAAAACTTTGCGTCAGTGCCGCCTGTCATACGCATGGTTTCGTCAAACCAAAGTCCAACCTCGCTAAACAGCCGCGTTTCGCCCAGCCAATTGTTGGTAACTACCGTAACACCACCTGTATCGTTCAGAGCGCTACGCCTGGCGGCGGCTTGCTCCTTCGCCAAATAACGGTTGCTGATATTCCTAAGCATCAGTCGCTGCACACCTGTTTCGCGACCTGACGGACCAGCTGCCCTCAACGGTGCGCCAAGCAACACCGCAGAGCTGGACCTGTAACCTGCAACCAGCCGTTCCAGCCAATCTTGCGCCACAACCTCATCGTCGTCGACAAAGCACAACAAATCAGATCCATTGGCAATAGCCTCTCGCGCCGCCCGGTTGCGCCCAAATGGTATGCCCAACTCTGGTTCCAACACATATTCGATCGCGCATCCATTGGCCAAAGAACTGCCGGCTTCCTGAACAATCTGTTTGCTGTTCGCAACTTTATCGTTCTCGACCACAAGGAAGCGAACGATGCAATTTGACGGAATGACAAGATCGCCCCAACTCCTCACCAGCGCGGCCAACATTTCCGGACGCTTCCGGGTTAAGGTGGATACAGTAATCTTTAAGTTGGCGGAACGGTCGGTCATATGGGTGCGTCAGTATCTTTGATTATCGACTCTTAGCATCTTAGGAATGCTTTCGCCCATTCCAGTCTTTTGTGGTCTCACTGGCGCCTTTAACATTCAACAACGCCTCTAGCCCAACACGGTAATTTGGGTAAAGCAGCGTAACACCCAATTCATTCTTGATGCGTTCGTTTCGAACGCGTTTATTTTCGCTGTAAAAACTGCGTGCCATTGGTGTCAGGTCTGCCTGGTCAAATGATACAGCCGGAGGCAAAGGCAACCCCTGCAGCTCGGCAGCGTATGCGATCACGTCCTGTGGGGGCACCGGTTCGTCATCACAGACATTGTATATTGCGCCCGGGTTAGGCCGCGCCATCGACGCGGCGAGAACCTGTGCGATGTCGTCAACATGTATGCGCGAGAAGACCTGACCGGGCTTAATGATCCGCCTCAACCCACCACGCCTCAGCTTAGAAAACGGTCCTCTTCCAGGCCCATAGATTCCGGCCAAGCGAAAAATGTGCAGAGGCAAGTTTTCGATTTCAGTCCACTGTCTTTCGGCTCGGGCACGCCATCGGCCTCGCTCGGCGGTTGGGGTTATCGGCGTCGCCTCGTCAACCCATTCACCGTTATGGTCACCATATACTGCGGTCGTCGACAAGTAGCCAACCCATCGAAATTGCGCTGCGCGCGCGACGATCTCCTCGCGAAGCTCGGCCAAAACAGGATCCCCATCCGCAGTCGGAGCCGTCGATACCAGCAGATGCGTCACCCCGTCAAAATCGGGCACTTGTCCTGGCCAGATCAAAGGCTCGGCACCGGATGCGCGAATGGCATCCAGATGTTCCGCATCGCGCGATGTTCCAATGATCCGCCATCCTTGTGGTGCAAGGCGCAGCGACAGGGCGCGGGCCGAGTATCCATGCCCAAATGAAAAGAGTGTGCCAGTCATGGCCCCTTGATGAAACGCGATAACGTGGGATGCAAGTGCGTATGGACACCCTTGATTCGAATCCGCCAATCGGCATTCAATGATGCATGACCCAAAATACACCGAACTTGCATTCAGCCTATGCGCTGAACTCACCAGAAGACAGTAAACGGCTATACGCAGAATGGGCGGGCGATTATGATGATGGTTTTGCTTCGCGTGAGGATTATCAACTGCACATTCACACGGCGCGCGCTTTTGTAAGTGCAGGCGGTCAAGGTCCCGTTCTGGACGTGGGCGCAGGTACGGGTTTGTGTGGCTCGGTTTTGGCAAGCCTAGGGGTCGGTCCAATAGACGCCACCGATATAAGCGCAGAGATGCTGGGCCAGGCGATGCGAAAGGACATTTATCGCGACGCGATAGAGGCTGACCTGAATCTGGGAATTCCGGTTCCACCCGAAAGCTATTCAGGCGTTGTGTCTTCCGGCACATTTACCCACGGGCATCTCGGCCCCGAGGTTTTACCCGTTTTGTTGCGTGTCGCACGCCCGGGGGCACAATTTGCATTGTCCATCAATGCCAAACACTACACTGAACGCGGCTTTGCCGAAACATTCCATGCGTTGGAACAAGGCAACATTCTTCACTTAACACTTTCTGAGGTGCCGATTTTTGGCGATCTGGCCTCTGGCCCCAACAAAGACGACACAGCGCTTATTGCGTTGTTTGAGCGAAACTGAACCGTCTTTTCGCAGACTTAAGTATACATTTGCTTTTTGTATGCCCGCGTTCGCGTCGTGGCATCGGCGGACCCATCGTGATAAGTTCCAAACCACTTATCGAACGGAATTTCGGATGTACCGTAGTTGCATTCGAAATAACGATGATGCAGCTGATGAAAAAAGTCTCCGGCACGCGCTGCGTCGGTGTCACCGGCCTTTAGCTTTTCAAAGCCAGAATGGGAAAGAACCGGGCTGACCTGTTGAAAATAGGAATGAAACAGCAGGTGCAATGGGTGAGACGGCACTATCAGATGGATGAAGTAGGTGGAGAAGTAAAAAAAGTTCTCGTACCAGTGATTGGAAATTCCTGACCAGGGCCCAATATTGACGTTTCGGTGATGCACTGCGTGCACGTATTTATACAGCTTTGGGTGATGCTCCAGCCGATGCACCCAATAGAAATGCAGGCCTGACCACATAGGGATGAATAACATCCAAACCACGAACCAAACAGGCGCGCTTACCCAAGTGACCGTGGGCGCCCATCCGTTGGCCATCGCCCAGTAAATCAGCCATTGATAGGCCGTTGCGACCGTCATCGCACTGCCTAAAGTCCACCAGATATTGTCCAAGACCTGATTGCGAAAAGTGAATGTTCTGTTGTCACGAATAAGGTCACGACGGTCGAATTTTTTGTACATACCCTGACCTTTGCGCATGTAAAGCCACCAGTGCAGGCCACCCGCCACAAGAATTTGCGGAATCATGTTCAATAGCCAAATGCGAAACATCCAGCCGGGTAAAAACGTTTTCATCGTCTCAAGGGCGGGAAAGAAGAAAGCATAGGCCGTAACTGCCAACACCATACACAGCGTCAGAGACGTAATCTGCAACCACGCGCCACTATACCACTTAAAAACTGCCGCAGGGCGGGGAGGCCAATTGAACAGCGGGTTCAACGCCACAGGTCCGTCGGGGTGGTAATTCCAGCGGGCGGCTTCGGGATCTGGAGAATTCTCTCTCATCGCTTAATCTCTGCGGTTGATGTCAGGTGGCGTAATCCGAATCTTCGGCATCCAGCAGCGCCTTGATATCACGCATGAAGGAAACAGCTTGGTCGGGATAAACTTCGACTTCTTGCGCGGTTTTTTCAGCAACCTCATTTGACAGAACCCGCAGCTTCTGGCCGGTTTGCAATGCGCGAATGTAAGTTTCAGCCGCGCGTTCGAAGTAGTATAGTCGGTTAAATGTATCTGCCGGATCGCTGCCGATAACCAGAACGCCGTGGTTTCCCATGATCATGACCTTGTTCTTCGGATCCGACAGAAGGGACCCACAACGCTCGCCTTCGCTTTCAAAAGCAAGACCTCCAAACTCCTGATCGATCACATAACGGTTGTAGAAAATTGCTGTGTTCTGGTCGATTGGTGGTAATGTGCTGTCGGCCAAAGTTGCCAGCACAGTCGCAAAAATGGAATGCAAATGCATTACGCACCTTGCGTGCGGGCAGTGGCGGTGTATCGATCCGTGCAATCCCCATGCCGTTGGGTCTGGCGCTCCGGGTTGAGTCATGACTTCTGGGTCATTGGCATCTAATAGCAACAGGTCTGACGCTCGAATTCGGGCAAAGTGCATTTGGTTGGGGTTCATAAGAAACTGAGTCCCGTCCTCATTCACCGCCAGGCTAAAGTGATTGGCCACCGCCTCGTGCATGTTTAGACGCTCTGTCCAGCGAAAAGCTGCTGCCAAGTCAACGCGTTCAGACCAATGGTCAATATTCGGGCGCAGGTTTGCGACGCTCATTTTGTCCTCCCTTGGAACCTGAATTCGGCTTGGTAACAAACGTGCATCTGGTCGCAACGTTTGACCAACGAAAAATGTGCCATTAAACCATTAGCTGAACTTATGGCAAGGTTATGTGAATGCAAAATTCACTTCCGCCACTTGGATGGCTACGTACTTTTGAGGCAGCCGCTCGGCACCTGTCCTTTACTGGCGCAGCACGCGATCTGAACATGACGCAAAGTGCCGTTAGTCAGCAGATCAAGTCTTTGGAAGGGTATCTTGGCCAGCCGCTGTTCCTGCGGCGCCCAAGGGTTTTGGAACTGACAGAAGCAGGTATTACTTATCTGCCTGTAGTACGTGAAGCATTCCGCACATTGCTTCGAGGTACACGCGCAGTGACCGGTGCGCAGCAAAACGCAGTGCAAGTACAATGCAATCTCACCTTTGCGGTCAACTGGCTGGCACCGCGGTTGCATAAATTCCGGACCTTGCATCCTGATGTTCAACTGAACATCTTCACCGAATTGTGGGAGCCGAGAGAAATGGCCGAGGGCGCGGCTGTAGAAATCCGGTACTCTTTGCGCCCCGCAGAATCAGTTCGCAC
>NZ_JBXWSJ010000097.1:0-7903 GCF_059613365.1 Ruegeria sp. BHSA163 | reverse complement strand
GTCTCGGTTCACACTGGCACAATACCCTCAAAAACTTTGCGGGAAACCGTTCTGAACCTTTCCGGATGGCGCGAACGCAGTTTTTACGGACGCTCTTACCGGGTCAAAGATCAAATTCGTGCCGAAGATCTGAAGGCACGACTGCACATGACACTGGATCACGAAGTTGATGTTCTGGAACATCAGTTTAACCGCAACCATGTGGAAACGTTAAACGGTTTGGCAAAATTCATCGGCCCCCATGAGGTCGAGGTCGCTACGGACGCCGGCGAAACCACTCGAGTAACTGCCGCAAAGTTTATCATCGCAACGGGGACAAAAACCTATCGGCCGGATTATGTTCCCTTTAACGGCAAGACCATTGTTGACGGCGACGACTTCCTTGAGATGGCTGAGATTCCGCGCTCGCTCTGCGTGATTGGTGCGGGTGTCATAGGGGTTGAATATGCCACAATGTTTTCGGCGTTGGACGTAAGGGTTACGTTGATCGAACCTCGCGAGACGTTTCTTGATTTCATTGACAGTAGATTGATCCATGAATTCACCCATCAGATTCGTGAAAACGGTGTTGATCTACGATTGGGTTCTGCCGTCGAAAAAATTGAGGACGCCGGAAATCACGTTGAGATAACTATGGAAAATGGTCGTCACGTAAGAGCGGAGATGTTGCTTTTTGCAGCGGGGCGTATGGGCGCGACTTCGGCCCTAAACTTAGACGCCGTGGGGCTGGAAACTGATCACCGCAACCGCATCGAAGTCGACCGAAAGTCGTACCAGACGTCAGTTCCGCATATTTACGCCACAGGAGATGTGATCGGACATCCTTCTCTGGCTTCAACCTCATTACAGCAAGGGCGAGTGGCGGCTTGCCACGCGTTGGAAACGCCGACATTACCTGAAAGTCCATGGTACCCGTACGGTATCTATTCAGTTCCTGAGATTTCAACCTGCGGCATGTCCGAAGAAGAACTTCAAGAAAGAGGCATTCCCTACGAAGTCGGCGTGGCGCGTTTTCGCGAAACTTCACGCGGACATATTATGGGGCTCGAGCACGGCATGCTGAAGATGCTGTTCTCACTGAAAACACGGCGTGTTTTAGGCGTGCAGATCGTAGGAGAAGGAGCAACAGAACTGATTCATATTGCGCAAGCGGTGCTTAATCTGAAGGGCACAGTAGACTATTTTGTGCAGAACACGTTCAACTATCCGACGCTGGCTGAAGCCTACAAGATCGCCGGTCTTGATGCTTTCAACCGAATGCCCATCCCTGATGAGTTCAAGGTTCGCAAAAAGCCAGCCGAGACGTCTAAGAAGGAGGCTAAGAAGGCGTGACGACGCTATTCGTTGATGGCGACGCCTGCCCAGTAAAGGCCGAGGCTGAAAGGGTCGCGACCCGCCGCAAGATACCGATGGTTCTGGTGTCAAATGGAGGACTACGTCCTTCTTCCAATCCCTTGGTCCAAACCATCATAGTTTCTGAGGGAGCAGATGAAGCCGACAAATGGATCGCTGAGCGGTGCGGTCCTAAGGACGTTGTCATCACGTCCGACATTCCCTTAGCCGCAAAATGCCTAGAAGCTGGCGCCCGGGCTATGCGTCCTAATGGCGAGAGTTTCACTGCTGCCAATATAGGCCAGCAACTGGCAATGCGAGATTTGATGGCCGACCTGCGTGCCGCTAACCCATTAGGTTCTGGCGGCGCTGGAAAGCCATTCGGGAAAAGCGATAAATCACGGTTTTTGGACGCGCTGGAACGCGAAATTCGCGCGGTTCTCAAAGAATAAACTCCGAACTTTCGTTCGCGTCAAAGACGCTCAAGCCATTGATTGTCTGTTGTGGCGCAAAAATGAACCATTGCGGATGGCGTCAAAGTACGCAGATTGTCTATTCAGAACGCATATTTGTTGAGTTTTAGGATCCACTCATGTCGATTGAAGCCGTGGTTTTTGATATCGGAAACGTTCTCATCGAATGGCAGCCTGAACGGTACTATGACCGAGCAATCGGAGAGGACCGACGCAAGAAAATGTTCTCAGAAGTCGATCTCCACGGCATGAACGATTTGGTCGATCAAGGCCACCATTTCACCAAAACGATCTATGCGTGGCCGAGAAACATCCAAGTTGGCGGGAAGAAATCCGCATGTGGCACGACAATTGGATCGAACTGGCCACTCCGGAAATACCTCACTCAATCCGCCTTCAACGTGCATTGCGATCTAAGGGTATTCCGGCCTTCGCCTTGACCAACTTTGGTGTACAGAGCTTCGATTTCGCGTGCACGGTTTATCCATTTCTAAATGAATTCGACCGGCAATATGTGTCGGGGCGGATGAAAGCGGTCAAACCTCACGCTCCGATCTATGAAATGGTCGAAGCCGATTGTGGGCTGGACCCGGCCACACTGTTGTTTGCCGATGATCGAATTGAAAATATCGAAGCTGCAAACGCTCGGGGATGGCAAACTCATCACTTCAAGGGCCCACAAGGTTGGGCGAATTGCTTGATTAGCAAAGGTTTACTAACACCTGAAGAGGCAACCTGACTTAGGCAGCTAAGGGAGCGGATGAGCGGTCTTCTCGGATCGGTAGGTGGACAATGGCGCTAAAGGCGCCGATCGCTACCCCAATCCACCATACCATGTTGTAATCGCCAAATTGGTCGTACATGCGGCCACCCAACCAGACACCCAGGAAACTGCCGATTTGGTGGCTGAGGAAAATGATACCGTAAAGCGTACCCATGTACCGCAGCCCGTACAAGTGCGCGACCAAACCCGAAGTCAGCGGCACCGTGGCAAGCCATAGCGAACCCATAACAAGCGAGAAAACAACGACCGAAATAGGTGTGATGGGAAACATAATAAACAGCGCAGCCGCCAGCGTACGGCCTGTATAGACGCCAGCAAGAAGATATTTCTTGGGGAAATGGTTTCCTGCCCAACCGGCCAACAAAGTTCCAGCGATGTTAGCCAACCCGATAAGAGAAATTGACACCGCTCCAAGCGCAGATGTCGTTGTAATCCCAATAGAATGCAGAACTCCGCCGGGCTGGATCGGTCCGCACATCTCTGTCACAAAAGCGGGAAAGTGGGCGGTGATGAAACCCAACTGATAACCACAGCTAAAAAAGCCCAGAAAGATTAATGCATAAGACGGGTCGCGAAACGCCTTTCCCAAGATTTGTCCCATGCTCTCTTGCAGTTCAGCCTTGCTGATCGGCTCAGGCGCTCTCATGAATGGCAACGTCATTACCAGCGCCAAAATAGCAATGGCGAATACAATGAAGACCTGCTGCCAGCGTAGAAAACTTAACAGCCATTCAGCCGTTGGCGCTCCAATCACCTGACCGAAACTACCCGCCGCTGTAACGATGGCCAGCGACATTGAACGGTTTTCGTCTGATGATGCCCGACCAACGACTGCCAAAACCACGCCAAAGCCCGTACCCGCGATTCCGAACCCAACCAACCATGCGTACATCTGATGCTCAAACGGTGTAACCGACCATGCCGACAACACCATACCCGCCGCATAAGTCAGTGCCCCTAGAACGATCGCTCGCCGATCCCCAACCTTTTCTGCGATAGCACCGAAAATTGGTTGGCCGATCCCCCAGGCCAAGTTCTGGATAGCAATGGCCATAGAAAAATCAGTGCGCAACCAGCCAAATTCTTCTGCGATGGGAATCTGAAATACGCCGAAAGAGGCTCGAACCGCGAAACTGACGGTAATTATGATACACGCCACGATCAGGATCGGGTTCATAAGGCGGGGGGATTGCTGCATGGGGTCCTCGAAGATTCGGACCAGACGTTACCGCGTTTCTCCTAAGGGTCAATTCAGTAGTTTTGACAATCGAGATTAGTAAAATTGATGGATGCGTAAAACCTTGCTTTTCAACGCGCAATCAAGGCGCTATGGCTCGGGTATGACGGATCTGGTTTCGCTTTACGAGGCGCGCGTTGCGAACGGCTCGTTGACCCGCGATGACGCGCAAGAGGCGGTGCTGCCCAATTTTGATCGAATCCGCAACGCACTTGCGGCGCCGATAAAACGAGGGCTTTTTCGAAAAGCGCCACCACCGCCGCAAGGCCTGTACCTGTGGGGCGGTGTGGGGCGCGGTAAGTCGATGCTGATGGACATGTTCGTTGAAACACTTGGGGACATCCCAGTGCGCCGCGTGCACTTTCACGCCTTCATGCAGGAAATACACACCGGACTACACAAAGCGCGCGCGGAAGGGGTTGAAGATGCCTTGGCGCCGGTTGCCCAAAACGTAATTAAATCTGCTCGGTTGCTTGCCTTTGATGAGATGCAAATCACCGACATTACCGATGCAATGATAGTCGGTCGCCTTTTCGACCAGTTGCATGCAGGCGGCGTCGTAGTGGTTACAACATCCAACCGGCATCCCGACGACTTGTACAAAGACGGGCTGAATCGACAACTTTTTCTACCGTTTATCCAACATATAAAAGATCAATTACAGGTATGGGAATTAGTCTCGCCTACCGACTACCGACAAAACCGGCTAGAGGGGTCACAGGTCTATTTTACGCCTATTGGTCCTGAAGCCCGTGAGAAGATCCAGTCGGTTTGGGATGATCTGTCCGGCGGGCCAGCGGAGCCGCTGTCATTACTGGTAAAGGGGCGGGAGATCACCTTACCAGCTTTTCGAAACGGTGTTGGTCGCGCGTCCTTTTACGATCTTTGTGGTAGGATGCTCGGACCCGGGGATTATTTGGCTGTTGCCGATGCACTGAAAGTTTTAGTGCTCGAGGACATCCCACGCCTGTCCCGAAACAACTTTAACGAAGCCAAAAGGTTCGTTACCCTGATCGATGCATTGTACGAAGCCAAAGTCCGGCTGATTTGCTCTGCAGCGGCAGAGCCTGAAATGTTGTATGTCGAAGGAGAGGGAACTTTTGAATTTGAACGCACGGCCTCGCGTCTTCGCGAAATGCAGGACAAAGATTGGGGTAAGTAGCGATGTTCTCGCACCGTTGTGGTCCCTCAAAAGAACTAATTAGCCATTTTGCCTGAGGACATTACCAGCCAGATAGAGCGACCCGCAAATAAGTACGCGCGCATCAGGTGTGTGTACCATGATCTTGTTTAGCGCATCTGTAACGCTATCCGCGGTTGCAGAAGGCAGGCTTACACTGGCCGCGGCTGCGGCGGTGTCGGCAGCGCTCAAGGTGTTAGCTTCCCCAGGAATTGAAACTGCTGTCAGGCTGGCGACCTGTTTAGACAGCGGAGCTAGATAGCCTGTAACATCCTTGGTGTTCAGCATACCGCAGATCATATGCGTCTGGCGTTCCGGCAGTTTCGCCAGAACATTGGCCAGAGCATTTCCTGCAGCGGCATTGTGGCCCCCGTCCAGCCAAAGCTCTGCCTGCGTTGCAGCCTCCACCAACGGCCCGGTTTTCAAACGCTGCATCCGGGCAGGCCACTGGGCATCTGTAACAGAGGCTTCATAAGAGTCGTCGCCAATGTTCAGGTGGCGTAAAACGGCGATAGCCGCACCCGCATTTTGATGCTGATGTGCACCCATCAGGTTCGGCAGCGGCAGATCGCGTAGCCCTGTTTCGTCTTGGTAGACAAGTCGCCCGTTTTCTTCGTTCACGTGCCAATGCTGACCGTGAACTAGTAACGGAGCGCCAAGACGCGCGGCCGTATATTCTATAACTTCCAGTGCTTCGTCTTCTTGTGGGCCGACAACGCAAGGCACACCGGGCTTGATAATGCCCGCTTTCTCTGCCGCGATCTTGCCAAGTGTGTCACCAAGAAACTGTTCATGGTCCATCGAAATTGGCGTGACGACTGTAATCGTGGGTCTTTCAATCACGTTTGTGGCGTCAAGGCGCCCACCTAAACCGACCTCGAGCAAGGTGTAATCGGCCGCCGTGCGGGAAAAAGCCAATAGCGCTGCGCAAGTGGTAATCTCGAAATAGGTTATGTTTTCCCCGCCGTTCGCCGCGTAGCATTCATCGAGAACAGCGGTCAGGTTTGGTTCCGAAATCAATTCACCTGCCAACCTGATGCGCTCGTGAAACCGGGCCAGGTGCGGCGAAGTATAGGCATGCACGCGCAACCCTGCCCCCTCTAGCCCCGCGCGGATCATCGCCTGCGTCGACCCTTTACCATTTGTCCCCGCAATATGGATGACCGGTGGCAAATTGGTTTGCGGGTTGTCTAGCCTGCCCAATAGACACCAAACCCGATCCAAGGTCAGGTCAATTACTTTGGGATGCAGCGCCATCATACGTTCTAGGATAGCGTCCGATGACGTGTTCGTCATTTTTTGCCTGCTGCTTCAGCAGACGCTTTGGCTTTCGGTTCTTTGCTTGGTTCAGGGGCGGGTAAATCGCCTTTTACCGCAGGCGGCTGATTCATCAGCAAACGTGTGATTGTAATCAGTTCATCACGCATTTCAGTTCGCTTGGTGACGCGGTCCAGCATACCATGGTCCAATAGATATTCCGCGCGCTGGAACCCCTCTGGCAACTTTTCCCGGATTGTCTGTTCAATCACACGCGGACCAGCGAAACAGATCAGTGCATTGGGCTCTGATATGTGTACGTCACCGAGCATAGCATACGAAGCCGTGACCCCACCTGTCGTGGGGTGGGTCAGCACGACGATATAAGGAAGATTGGCTTCCTTCAGCATTTCGACGGCTACAGTTGTGCGTGGCATTTGCATTAAGCTCAGAATACCTTCCTGCATCCGCGCCCCGCCCGCTGCAGAAAACAAAATAAGTGGCCGTTTTAGTTTCACAGCCTCTTGCGCAGCCGCGATAATGGCGTTTCCGACATACATTCCCATCGATCCGCCCATAAACGAAAAATCCTGTGCAGCCGCAACAATCGGGGTACGCCCGATTTCACCAGTTGCTACCAACATCGCCTCTTTCTCGCCTGTTTTTTTCTGCGCAGCCTTCATGCGATCCGGATATTTCTTTTGGTCGCGAAACTGTAAGGGATCATCCTTGGGAGCAGGCACATCTATTTCGTTAAAAATGCCCCCGTCGAATAGATGCTTGAACCGATCGCGCGGAGTGATCGGCATGTGGTGGTCACATTGAGTGCAAACGTTCTGGTTTTCCGCCAATTCGCGATGGAAAAGCATAGTGCCGCACTCATCACACTTGTGCCAAAGATTTTCAGGCACTTCCCGGCGCGAGAAGATCGAGTTTATCCGGGGGCGGACGTAGTTTGTGATCCAGTTCATGTCGGAACCTTAATAATGCGGCGTTGACGTCAAATAAGATGATGGCGCGAGAATTGCAATCAACGCCTAATCGCCAAACGTGCCGTCAACCAACCAACAATCATTACAGCAAAATCTACATACAGCCATTGCCTCAGCAGACCAGTGTCTGATGCATCGTACGGAATATGGAACAGCGCCAGCCCCCCAAGGTTGTCTGGTAGGGACAACAGCAGTAGCGCAGTTGCGTTATTAAAGAAATGCAGGGCTATAGCTGGTCCCAAGGTTCCTGCACGTGCGGTCAAATCTGCCGTTAAAATCGAAAAAATCCCGGCCCAGACCGTGACCAGCAATGCGTTGTCGCCCGCAGTGGCCGGCGCATAATGCCCTGCCGCGAACAAAATTGCGGGCACACCCATCCAAATCACGGGTGTTCGAAATCTAGCAGCTAGGCTTTGTTGCAGAAAACCTCTGAACAGAATTTCTTCGGCGCTGCTCTGAATCAGAACAGCGCCGACAGACAAAGGTAGCAACAAAAACCAAGTGCCAAATGACAGGTTTTGCTGCAACGGTGCACCCATATCGTAGGGCGGCAGCACAAACAGCGCGAGACTTAAAGCAATCAAAGCTATTAACACGCGCCAAAACTGCCTGAACGCCAACGACGGCTGCCCAACGACTGTCATTGGT